>CAZPHK010000009.1:29277-42445 GCA_964586015.1 uncultured Acidobacteriota bacterium
ATCCATGTATGTCTCATGCCGGTTCCGTCTTCGTCGAAAATAACGGGTTCATTGTCCCAACAGTTCCGGCAACCACATCACCGTCGCCGGTATAAGAATAAGCATCAGCAAGTGCACGAAATCAGCAGCGAGGAACGGCAAAACTCCCTTGAAAATTCGACTCAGGGATACATCCTTCGCGATATCGTGAATAACAAACAGGTTCATTCCGATGGGCGGGTGCACAAAACCGATCTCCATGGCGCGCACAAGAAAAATACCGAACCAGATGGGCGACAAGCCCATACCCTGAACGATAGGCAGCAGGATGGGCGTGGTCAACAGCATTAACGCAAGGCCGTCAAGCACGGAACCGAGCATCAGGAGCAGAACGGCCATCACAAGCAGCGTGACAATCCGGCTGTCGCTGACGGAACCGAGGAGGTACGCTACCTGTTCCGCCAGTCCGGTAAGACTGATGAATACGGAAAAAATCAGGGCGCCCACCACCACTGCGTAGATCATGCCGCTGGTACGCAACGTTTCGTTCATGGCGTCGCGAATTGCCGCCCAATTCATCCGCTTGCGCCAGGCGCAAAGCAGCAATGCACCGACCGCGCCTATGGAGGCCGCTTCCGGCGGGGAGAACCATCCTGCCGCAATGCCGCCGATTACCAGCAGCACCAACAGCCCGATATCGGCGACCCGCGAGAGAGCAGCACGGCGTTCGGCCCATGTTGCCCGAGCGGTAGGCGGCGCCAATTGGGGCCTGAAGCGGCACAGGATGACTATTGCCGAGCAGTACAGGAAGATTTGGGTAATCGCCGGTATGATAGCAGCGGTAAACAGCCTGCCGATGGATTGCTCGGCTATGATGCCGAACACAATCAGCGCCGCGGAGGGCGGGACCATTTGTCCCAGAGTGCCTCCGGCGGCGATTGTTCCGGTGGCTAAGGAATCCGAATATCTGCGGCTTCGCATTTCCGGCAGCGCCACCAGTCCTATGGTCGCCGCCGTGGCGAGGCTCGATCCGCTGATGGTGCCGAAACCGGCGCAGCCGCCGATGGACGCCAGGGCCAGCCCGCCCCGGCGATGCCCGAAAAAGCGGGCTGCTGCATCAAAGAAGTCCCGGCTGGCGTCGGCTTTAAAACATATATGGGCCATTAGCAGGAATAACGGCAATACGCCCAGTTCATAGCTTGAAAGGGTGTCAAACAATATAACGCCGGATTTTATCAGCGCAGGTTCCAGGCCCAGAATCAGTATCAGGCCGCCGACTCCCACGACGCCCAGTGCAACGCCAATGGGTATGCCCGCGGTCAAGGCCGCCAGCAGCATCAGTACACCCGCCAGGCCGATAATGGGAGAGTCGTTCATAATGATTACCCCTCCCTCAAACGCCTGAGAAACTCAAAGGCCACGCCCAGCACCGACAGAATACATACGATTCTCAACGGCGCATAGGGGATATGAAGCACCTCGCTTTCTTCGAAACCACTCCACAGATCGATGAATATCCAGATGCTGCCTGCCGCCAGGGCGCAAAAAAAGAGAAAACCGAACAAGGCCTGGACACGCTTCAGAGTCACAAGCGGGACGCCCTTCAGATGATCCATCACAAGATGTACCCTAGCGTGTTTGTCGGCGAGTGTGGCCGAAAGCATGGCGGCCGAGGACGCTACCAGGATAGCCGCCTGTACCAATTCGATGGATCCCGGCAACGGTATGCCGATGTGTCTGCCTGCAACAGCTATAGAATCCACCGCCATCGCGAAAAACAGTGCAACGGCCCCCAGATAAAACAGCCACTTCCAGACTTTTAAAAGAAAAGCCTTTTTAATTCCGTTTTTGTCGGATTCAATCATTAGAAATTTTTTTAAGGTTTCCCGTATCCCGTTTAGGCTTTTCATAATGGGATACGGGAAACGAAACATTCGCAATTGCCGGAAAACCAGGTTTTACGAGGCAAGCTACAAACAAATTTTCAAGATGTGGCGGATTACCGGTTTTCTTCGCTCTCCCCCCTTCGCCAGGCGATATACGCATCGAATATTTTCAGCTTATCCAGATTGGGTTCGGGGCGGGCGCCTGGCGCAGCATCAAACACCATCACTTTCTGATCGCTCTCTGTGAAAGCAGGCCACTCCGGGAGACCGGAACCGTTCGGATCACCCGTATAGGCGAAATTGACCCAATAAGAGCTGATCATATCGGATAATTTTAAATCCTCCGGTGCGGGCGCTTGCCGTCCGGCATCCAGAGTCTGGAATGCATACGGAACATCGCTGCCATGGCCGGAACCGACATCGGGCGAACCGGGATGGTAATCGAATATGTATTGGAAGGCCTTACCCTTGCCTTTTTCGGACTGAAGCCGGGCCCAAGTCCAGGTGTTCCAGGCGGACGAGCTCTGCCTGAGTTCTCTGGACGCCATCGCGGCCTCGGCATCGGTTGAATGAGGATACGCGCTCAGGATGGCATCGGCGTAATCCCCGTATTGTGATTTAATTTCTTTCTCAAATCCCTCCGGTGTGACATCCCGGCGTCCGCCCATTGTTGCGGCTTCCTCCGAGGTATTGCCGAGTAAAATGGGTGTGTCGTTGAATCGTCCCGCCTGATACAGCGAGTAGAGGTCGTTCGGAACAACATACCCGTCGGCCGCGGGCTGGAATCTCATTCCTCCCATTCCGCCTGTCAGGGTTTCCTGGACCTCTTCCGCGCTCAATGCACGGGCGGCCTTGATGTCGGCAGCCCCCAGTCTTTTCAGGAACTCTTCGCCTCTGGACTCCGCCAGTTCAAGGGCCGGCATCCTCATGCCTGCGCCCGCCCGGTCGGAAGTCTGCAGGGGGGCAAACGATCCTCCGCTCATGCAAATGACGCGCTGGAAAAGACCTTTGGCGACCGGAGACGCTGCCAGCAGGCTGACGGCCGCACCGCCGGCCGAGTGACCGAAAATTGTCACGTTGGAAGGATTGCCGCCAAACCGGTTAATATTCTCTTTTACCCACTCGAGGCCCGCAATCATGTCCTCCAGCCCATAGGTCCCCGATCCCTTGCCGCTCTCGCGGCTCAGTTCCGGGTGTGCAAGGAATCCGAAAGGGCCGACCCGATAGGCAACGCTGACAAATACCATTCCCTTTTCAGCGAAACCCGTTCCATCGTACATGGGGATGCTGGTCGAGCCGCCGCTGAACCCTCCTCCGTATATCCAGAATATGACGGGAAGCTTTTCATCCAGCTTTTTTGCCGGCGACCACACGTTCAGGTACAGGCAGTCTTCACTGACCGGCGCGGTGTTTCCCATTGAGTTAGGGGCCTGCATGCAGGCGGGCCCGAAAGCATCCGCTTTCCTGACGCCCGTCCACGGCTCCACCGGCGCAGGCGCCTTCCAGCGCAGATCACCCACCGGCGGCGCAGCAAACGGAATCCCTTTATAGGAAAAAATGCCGTCCTGATCGACGCCTTCAATGGTGCCCCCCGTTACCTCAACGGTTGTCGTCAGAGACGGCGATCCGCATGCGCCGGCAAAAAAGGCCAGGATCAGCAACACTGCAAAACAACTTGAATGTTTGAAAAGCATTACACCTCCTTGATGCTTCAATATTAGGTCTATTCAGGCCTGCAGCGATCAAAGAATTCGAATATGCTCGGCAGTACAAGGGGTATCATACCGCCATGATCGGCGTCCACCTCCATGTATTCCAGTTTGAAATCACGCGCTTTCATCCAGGCCAGCAAGGCCCTGCTTCCGGCAAGAGACGGGGCGGCGCCCGTGCCTTCCGTCATGAAGACAGGCATTTTCCGTATGTTGTCCCACGGATAGTTCAATTCGTCCAAAAACGGGCCCGACATGGGAGCGATAGCGGCCCAGTATTGGGAATATTTTGCACCCAGATACCACGTGCCGCCGCTTCCCATGGAATGCCCGGTCAGAAACATTGCGGAACGGTCCACGGGATATTCGTTGAGAACGATCTCGATCACATTGATAACGTCCTTTTCGCTGAGTTCCAGCGTCCGTTCCCGTTGTGCGTCCACGCCGGCGCGCTGCTGCGCCGCCGCTTCGGGATTTCCGAAAACGGCCGGAAGGCGCAGCGGCGTTCCGTAGGCGCCCATCCGGCTGTATCCCAATGGCGATAGTAAAATATAGCCGTGCTGTTCAGCCAAACGAACAAACTGCCTGTCGTTGGCGTCTAAATACCAATTTTCATCAGAACCGGCGCCATGCAGCATTACGATCAACGGCAGCCTGGATTTGCCGTCCCAGGATTCAGGGACATACAGGCGGTAGGGCATGTCGGCATCTGCCGCCGGGAAATGATATTTCCGGTGAAGATCCCCTTTGGCCCGCCATTCCGGGCTGTCGGGAACGGCAATCTTCTTCGCCAGAGCCCGGGATTCGCGGATCTGTTCCTGCGCATCAAGGGAACAGCCGAATTGTATCGTTGAAGATGTCTGGGCACATAGAAGCACTGCAGCATAGCCGACGAGGAAAGGTATAACCGGCAATATTTTCTTACGGAATAAAGATGTACTCATTATGAATGTCTCCTTACGTTTTGAATATGAGGCAGCACGCGATGCTCCAGGAATTCGGAGACTTTCCTTCGCATGGTAACCGGGTCCCAATCCCTGGCATCGACCATGTCGGCAATTATCGGAAGAACCGGGATTCCGGCGTGCTCCAGTGCGCGCTCGATAAATCGATTGCCTGTGGCCGCCGGCCTGGTTCCCAGGGGTGTCAACACAAGAGCTGCGTCGATTCTATGCAGCCTGGCCTGATGCACGACCCACTCGTTGGCCCATGGCGGGTTGTGCAACTGTTCGTTCATGCTGACGATCCGGCTGGCTAGTGCCAGCAGCGGATCATCCAGGCCATAGCGTATGTATCCGTCGGGTCCGAAGGCCAGATACATGGACCAGACGAAAACAGCCCCGAAATCCTCCTCAAAAGCGGTGTAGAAATCCGTATCGTGCCAAAGCCCGGCGCCCACCCACATAAGGCGCAGGCGTTCACCGGGGCATGCCGCCACTCCTTGACTCACGCGATTTCTGACCTCGTCACGGAAAGTACGGGCATGTTCCACGGCCCAGTCGCTGCCGCGCTCCCATTGTGCCGCCATAACGTTAATTACCTGTTCGTTCATGCGCACCGGCGTTCTGGGCGCCGTGCCGATCATTCGGCAGGCTTCTTCGAAATACTCTTCCTGGCGGTTGATGCGCTGCATCAGGTCGCGCAGACGCTCGATTTGAAACTGCCTTCCTGTGATTCGTTCGAGGGCGTTGATAATATTTTGAAATTGAGTCACCGTAAATTTCAGCCGGTGCTCTTCAAACAGTTCACGCCATCGATATCGGCTGAATTCCCACCAGCGCGCCGGCAGATCGGTAGCTCCCGGATTGTCGAGAAACACGCATTCGGAGCCGAATGCCTCCGCCCATATTGCAAAAACCCGCTGAAGACAGTCGCATGTGAGTCTTGCCGAGAGCAAAGCCGGTCTGGGCAGCCCGCCCCAGGGAGCACGCTCCGGATCATTCGCCAGCGTGGACGCCGCCGCCAGGCTGCAGTACCGGCACAGCCCCCCGTGAAATCCCATGGAATTAAGAATATCGAGGTAGTGCCCCGAGAGACGTTTCGCGGATATGATGGCCGCCCACCACTGGTTGCTCACAACCGGCACATCCATTACATGGAACAGCTCAAACGGCATATCCGCCTGAATAATGGCGTACGGCCGCTGCTTTTCAAACACGTCCTCTCGAAGCCTGGCAAAGCGGGATTTCTGATGTTCGCCGGCTGCCCGGGTGCAATCGAGTTGTTTTTCCACCATAGTGTTCTATCGTCCAACACCAATGCCGCGAACGAAAATTTCGATGCGCTCGCTGCATTCCTCCGAAATTGATCTGGCGTCTTCCCGCACCAGCAGATGGGGAATTCCTCTTGCATCAAGGTAATGCCGACGCCTCGGGTAATCCCATCCGGCTACGCAGTCTTCCGGCGGCAAATAAAAAACAACGCCGTCGATTTCATTGATCGACTCCTCTTGAAACCAAGCATCCGCAATTTCAAAGGGGAATACCCGCGGGCTGGGCGCATCGAAATAGTATTTCTCGAATATGGCCTCCAACAGGTCGCCGGATCCGCAGTCGATATCCCCGCCCGCGGAACGCGAACCCCACCAGTCATCTTCGGCGACCACAATGGCTCCATGTTTTTCCAGTGCCCGATGAAGTCCTCGATGGTTCAGTGAAGATCCGGTAATCAACAGTCTTTTACCGTTGATAGGACTTCGATCCCTTATTAATGCCGCAGCACCGTCCGCCAGACGCGCATATTCATTCCCGTTGACAAAAAAAGACGCACCGATCAATGCAAGGGCTTCCGTACCTGTCAGTCGCTGTTCCCGCCGCCGCAGGTGCAGCAGCTTGCGGATCGACTCGCGCGCGGAATTGGATTCCTCTACCGCCTGGATTAGGGCCGTATCATCTATCCGTTTCCCGGTCAAATCTTCCAGCCGTTCCTTCAGACAATGCGTTCGTTCCAGTCCATAGGAGTACGATTCCGGGGAGCGTGCATGGAGCATGTCATATAAGTAAACGGGAGGAATTCGGCACGCGGGATGCCGGCGCGTGACTTCCCGCAGATAAAGATACAGTTTGTACTCCTGCTCCGACGTCCGGGGTATCAGCAGAAGGCTCAGGTACTGGAGATCGCCGGATATCGCCGCGCCGAATATGGCCCGAATGCGCTCTTCAAAAACACCCTCTTCCATAAAAGCGCCGATCCCCGCGTGATCCGAATTTCCGGAGTTGATTATGCATGGGAATGCTCCCGCGGCACGGACCAGTTCCCAGGGAACCGTATTGGACGTGATCCCTACTATCGGGTTTTTGCCGGCCGCCGTTGATATGGCTTCTGCCGCCGGGTTTTCATAATGCCATGTCAGCCGCTCTATTGAATCTGCGGTATTCTCGAGTTCTTTTGTGAAATCAGAATTCGTCATATTGGATGGCCGCATCCGTAAAACAATATTTTTTTATCATAGGCTTATTTCATTACTCTTGTCTTTGTCAAGATTATAATGCATATAATATTTTATATGCATGCATCATGCATTTATATTTTTGTTTTGTACTGGAACTCAATGCGCTACATTATATCCCGGGTAGCATAATCAGTTCGTGGTCGTCATCTGTTGGGTGGAACCGGGATCAAAGGCAGAACTATGGTTGGAACAAAAAAAGAAAAAGCGGGGGCTGCACTCCCCAGGCCTCTGGATGATGTTACCGTACTGGATATGACGACCGCATTGGCCGGGCCGTTCGCCACATTCCTGCTCGCCGGACTCGGTGCCAGGGTGATCAAAGTGGAAAATCCGGCAGGCGGCGATTCATGCCGCGAAAACGCTCCCTACCTCGGGGCGGAGGGTGCAAGCCTGATTCGCCGGAATGCCGACGACGTATCCGTTTCGGCCATAAACCGCCTGCGCAACAAACTCGGCATTACCCTGGACCTCAAGCACAGGAACGCGCGTGCCGTCTTTGCCGATCTTGTAAAAAAGTGCGACGTTTTGGTTGAAAACTACAGCCGCGGGACTCTGGATCGCCTTGGCGTGGGCTATGGCTGGCTGCAGGAAGTGAATCCAAAGCTTGTGTATTGTTCCATAACGGGCTACGGCAGCGAAGACGATTTGAGCCCTGCCAAGGCCATGGATACGATCATACAGGCTCAAAGCGGAGTGATGTATACATCCGGCGGACCCGAAGACCCGCCGATTCGAATCGGGATTCCCATGGCCGACTACTGCGCGCCCATGTTCGGCGTAATCGGGATACTGGCTGCCATACACCAGGCGCTTCGTACGGGAACCGGACAGCACATAGATGTTTCCATGCTTGGGGCGCTGACCATGATGGTATCCGGCGAACCTTTCGATCTTCTGGAACGCTGCGGCATTCCGCAGCGCACCGGGCAAACGCTTCCGCGCCTGGCTCCATTCGGCATTTACCCGACCAGGGACGGCTTCATCTCCATCTGTGCGCCGACGGAGACAATGGCCCGCAATTTTTTTGGGGCCGCTGGACATCCGGAACTGGCTGACGATGAGAAATTCTCCACCCGCGATGCGCGGGTCAGGAACTTTCAGGAATTGAATGCGTTCATCGAACAGTTTACGCGCTCACTGACATCGTCGGAAGCGCTCTTACGGTTGGAACGCGCCGGAGTGCCGTCGGCCGAGGTTCGGAACCCATCCACTGCAACATGCGATCCCAGAGTCTTGAAACGCGGCGAAACCGTGCCTCTCGCACATCCGAAGTATGGTGCGGTAGAAGAAGTTTACGGGATGGGTTTGCCGATTTTGTTCTCAGGTTCCAGCGTCGGCTTTGACCGACCGCCCCCGGAACCGGGGGAGCACAATGACAGGGTTTACGGGCAAATTCTGGGTTATAAACCGGGGAAAATAGACGAACTCAGAGCTCAAAAGGTGATCTGACACGATGAGGAATCCCGCCAATTTGAAACTGATGCTGGTAGGCGATTTGATACTGGATGAGCCCGATCCCGATTCATTCTTCGAGCCCGCGCACGGCACTCTTAAGGAAGCGGACATACTGGTCGGTCACGTTGAGGTCCCCCATACAAACCGCGGGAGTGAGAACGCCTTCGACATACCCGCGCCATCCAGCAACCCGGACAACCTGGCGGCCTTGAAACGGGCCGGATTCCATGTCGCTACCCTGGCCGGCAATCATATCTTCGACGCAGGCCCTCACGGGATTGAAGACACCGTTACAACCCTGAGGAAACTCGGGATTGTCACAACAGGAGCGGGAATGCGCCTCGCCGATGCGCGCGAACCAGCCGTTGTGACACGCCGGGGACTGAGAGTGGGAACGCTCAGCTACAACTGTGTCGGCCCGAAGGAATCCTGGGCGGATGAAAAGAAGGCGGGGTGCGCTTATGTTCGGATAATCACGCACTACGAACTGGATCACGCTACTCCGGGAGGGCCTCCGCGCATATACACTTTTACGGAACCCGAGAGCACGGACACGATGCTGGCGCATATAGAAAAAGTGCGCCGGGAGGTGGATCTGCTCATCGTGGCTCTTCACAAGGGGATTGGGCACACGCCGGCCGTTTTGGCCATGTATGAACGTCCTTTAGCCAAAGCGGCCGTCGATGCCGGAGCCGATATCGTTGTCGGGCACCATGCACATATTCTACGCGGCGTCGAGGTGTACAAAGGCCGGCCGATCTATCATGGACTGGGGAATTTTGTCACCGTAACCCGGGCGTTGAATATCGAGGCGAATCCGAGTCCAAAACGCCTCGAGTGGGCTCGACGCAGAAGGGAACTGTTCGGATTTGAGCCGGATCCCGATTACCCGACATATCCCTTTCATCCGGAAGCACGAAATGCAATGATTGCGGTCTGTGAGATTGACGCCGGAGGTGTTCGCAAAGCGGGGTTCCTGCCGTGCTGGGTGAATCCCAGGGGGCAGCCTGAGGTATGCAGCAACAATAAGCGTGGCCGGGCAGTGGCATCCTACATCGAGCAGATCACCGGGAGAACGTCTCTTCATACCAATTTTGAATGGGACGGAAACTTGGTTCGGTTTTTATAATCTTCGCCCGTCACGCTGAGGGCGCAATAGATAATGGGATTCGGGTACTTCCATGCCAAAACTGCAGAAGACAAAGCCTCGAAAAAGCAATCAAAAAACGGCCCGTGAAAGAGCCTACCTGTATATCCAAGAGCAAATCGCAGCTCGGGAGCTTCCGGCCGGTACGGTAATTTCTGAAGTCGCCCTGGCAGCCGAGCTCGGTATCAGCCGCACGCCGGTGCACGAAGCCATTCGACAACTGCTCGGCGAGGGTTTGATGGAGGAAGACACCAACGGAAGCACTGTTGTCGTGCGCCTGTCACGGCAGGACTTCGTCGAGCTGTACGAATTGCGTTCCGTGCTCGAGGCGCACGCGGTTTCAAAGATAGCGAAACGCAAATTGACGGATAAAGACATCGAGAGGCTTCAGGCGCTTACAGGGGAAATCAAAACTCTGCGGAGTGAATTGGTCAAATCCGGGGAAAAGGCGCTGAATGATGCCCAGATGCGACGGTTCGAAATAGCGGACATCAGCTTCCATACCTTCCTCATGAGTGTTGCGGAAAACACGGCGGCGTTGAAAATTTTTAATAAAGTGAGGTATTTAATCCGTGCTTTCGCTGCGCGTCACGCCGGACATAATGCCGAAGCCCTGGCAAGAGTACACTCGGAACATACGGACATAATTCGTTCTCTTGCCGGCGGGGACGCCGGGAAGGCCATGCGAACCGTCACGCAACACATTCAGACAAGCCAGCAGGAAAGGCTGGTTGAATACTCCTACTGGGAGCGCGAAGCGCTTGTGAGAAATCAGCTCCAGGATTTCTTCCATGACAATGAGGGCGAAAATGCCCCCCAATAATTCCAAGGACCGGCGCAAAAATAATTTCACATTTTGCGGCCGGCACTTCGTTGTAAAGATTTACTGAGAAATGCTATAGCATATTGCATTCCCAGGAGCCGGCCACCCTTCGGAACGCGGCCCGCTGTACTTTTACCACGGGCTGCTAGGGAATCTTCTTTTTTTCATACGTCCACCCTTCACGTGTGCATAGACCGCAGTTCGAACCTGTGAACATCTTTCCGGCTTCTTTGTCTCCTTTCAACTGCCATTTCAGCCATGCTCCGGCAACCACTCCAAACTCGCCGCCATTCGGCTGACTGTAGGTACCTCCATGCCCCACACCTTCGAGATTGGCTATGGCGACAGGAACTTTGTCGATCTTCGCGAAATCATCGATAGCTTGCGGGTAGGCAATATCCGTCTCTCCACCGATGATATAAATAGTGGGCGAGTGCAGTTTTGCAAGAACCTCCTTACCGACTGCGGGCATCCCCATCATGCCGCCGCCTTTTCCCTGAGGCATTTTCCCCTGCGGCATTCCTGCTTTTGGAGCTCCTCCCTGCGGGACTTTGCCTTGCGGCATTACCTTTTTCGACGTTCCCATTTTCGGCATTCCACCCTCACCGAAAAGACCGCTGTCCATAACGAGGAGCGTCTTAACTCGCGGATCCGGCGCCACTTCCAGCGCCTGTAATCCGCCGCAGCTCATGCCCGCCACGGCAAACTTTGACGGATCCAGTTTTCCGTAGTATTTGCTGTCGGAGCGTTTGTTCTCAGCCGTCGCCCAATCGATGGCTTCCAGCATTTGGGCCGACTTCGTACCGCCGCCCATGCCCATGCCGCCGCGGCCGGCATCGGATTCCGCAACGTACGGGCCGAGGGCCAGGACAAGGAACCCCTGGGATGCTACTTCAGCAAGGAAGTTGGCATGCATTCGAGACGAACTGGAGCACCCTCCATTACCCCAGGCCAGCACCGGCATAGGATTCGATTTGCTGAAAGGGCTCAAGTCCTTGGGACGATAAATTGTATGATCCGGCAAGCCGGAATCTCCTTCCACGATTGCCGCGTAAGGCCCCGAACCCACCGACATCTCCCGGGCGGGCGCCCCAAGCTGGGCAAACGCAGTCGCCACGATTAAACTAAATGTACATATCAGGATACAACACCACCGAAGCATATTCATTTCCTCCTGTTTAAATGTTTATGGAATCTTCTTTTTTTCGTACTTCCATTCGCTGTCTTTACAGAGGCCGCAGTCCGGACCGGTGAACATCTTCGCGGCCGTCTTGTCCCCTTTCAGCTGCCACTGCAGCCATCCAACGGCAACTTTTGCGAATTCGCCGCCATTCGGCTGGGCATAAGTTCCTCCGTGACCCACATCGAAGTTGGCCATGGCAACGGGGACTTTATCAATCTTCTCGAAGTCGTCCATACCGTTCGCATAAGCAATATCCTCCTCCCCGCCGTTGATGTATATGACCGGCTGATGTAATTTCTGGAGGATATCCTTCCCGACTGCCATGGCGCCTCCCATTACTTTCGGTTTCGGGGCACCTTCTTTCGGGGCACCTGTCTTTGGCGCACCTGTCTTTGGCGCACCTGTCTTTGGCGCACCTTCTTTCGGCGCTCCTATTTTCGGCATCATTCCCGGCGTCACAACGCCGCTATCCATGACAAGGACCGTCGAAACGCGCGGATCGGGCGATACTTCCAGTGCCTGCAATCCGCCGCAACTGTGGCCGAAAACGGCAAACTTGGACGGATCCACTTTCCCGTAGTATTTACTGCCGGAGCGCTTGTTTTCAGCCGTGGCCCAATCGAGGGCTTCCAGAAGTTGAGCGGATTGCGTTCCCCCACCCATCATGCCGCCACCCGTACCGCCGCTTTTAGGTTTAGGTTCCGGCGAGTACGGACCGATGGCTATAACCAAAAATCCGTGGGACGCGATTTCCGCCAGGAAGGGAACATAAAACTGGTTTGAGTTGGCGCAGCCGCCGTTGCCCCAGGCTGCAACCGGCAGGGGATTCGCCTTGTTGAAGGGGCTCAAATCCTCGGGACGATAAATCGTGAAACCCGGCAATCCGGGATCTCCTTCAATAGTCGCCGGATACGGTCCGGAGCCCGGGGGCGGCGGACCCTGGTAGGGCGCCGGCTGGGCGAACGCGATTGTCGCGATCAAACTAAGTACACATATCAGCATGCAGACCCGTCGAAGCATATTCATTTCCTCCTGTTTATACGATTAAGTAAATTCCTTCCGGCATTGGATTAATGTAAAAGTAAAGACAATCGGCCGATTTGATTTCAGATTCTCTATCGTTGATGCTCTCGGAATTGCTGCTATAGAAACCTTATGTAAACAAAAGCCCGCTGGTTGGATGATGCGCATCTCCAACGCCGCGATGTAATCATTATTCCCATATCCCGCAGATTTCCTGACGCAGCAATAACAGGGCCATATCTGCTGCATTATGCTTCTTCAGACTCCTCAACATACTGTCCGGGCCTGAAGCTTCTATTCACGCCTGCCTGCTGGGATTTCGGTCGCACGCCTGATGCCCACGGGCCTAACGCTTCCGTGAAAGCGAAGCGACCGAAACCCTGGAAGATAGGCTAGTCTAGTTTAGGTAGCTATAGATTAAGTGTATACTCTCAGATCCGTCAAGCATTAAATGCTGCATGCATTGATTATGTATGCATGGTGCATTTTACTTTTCATGCTATTTTGCCATC
>CAZPHK010000009.1:42545-55782 GCA_964586015.1 uncultured Acidobacteriota bacterium
CATGCATTGATTATGTATGCATGGTGCATTTTACTTTTCATGCTATTTTGCCATCATTTTGGGAAGCCAGAGACTCAGCTCGGGCACGAATAAAACGATAAACAGGAAAATCACCAGGGTAATCAGGAATGGCACGGCTCCTTTGAGAAGTTCTCCTGTTTTAATGTTGAAGACGTTCCGCACAAAATACAAATTCACGCCCATCGGAGGAGTGATCAATCCAATCTCCAGGTTCACTACGTATAATATCCCGAACCAGACCAGATCAAATCCGAGGGTGGTCAGCAGAGGAGCAAAAATGGGAATGGTCAACATGGTGATGGTAATGGAGTCGAAAAGTGAACCCAGTATGAGATAAAGAATCATGATGGCTATAACTATGACTATTGGAGGGACGTCAAGAGACGTGATCAGGCGATTCAGAAGATTTCCCACACCGGCGCTGGCAAGCATGTAGGAAAAAAATGATGCCGCAACGATAATAACCAGCATCATGGCGTTTATTACGGCTGCCTCTGTCATGGCCTTTTTCAGGCCTGTCCAGCGAAGATGAAAAACCGTGACGGCTATAATGACGATAACGACACAGCCTATTCCGGCAGCCTCGGTGGGTGTGGCTATACCAAAAAAAATCGATCCGATAATGGCCACCAGCACAGCAATGACGGGCCAGACCTTTTTCAGTGACAACAGTCGCGTCATCCAGCTTACGGAGCCTGCAGCAGGACCCAATTTGGGATTGCGCCAGCAGATGAGTACGGGTACGCCTGCCAGCATTAGGGCTAAAAGGGCTCCAGGCAGTATGCCGGCTATCAACAGATGGCCTACGGACACATTGGCAATGACTCCGTAAATAATCAAAGGGGTGCTGGGTGGAATCAGCGGTCCAAGGACACCCCCGCACATCATCCCTCCAAGAGCCAGCTTCCTGTCATAGCCATATCGATTCAGTTCCGGCTCAGCCACTTTGCCCACGGCTACAATCGAGGCGCCGCTGACGCCCACCGTGGAAGACATCAGGGCTTCGCCGAGTATACTGGCGCTTACCAGCGCACCGGGGAGGCCGGAGACCCAGTTCCGGGTCACTTTGTATAGGTCTTTGCCTATGGTGGTTTCGGTGATGACACAGGCCATGAGCACGAAAAGCGGCAATGGAGTCCAGGAGTAGTTGTAGAAGAGCGAAAATGTGGCCAGGCCCATTTTGTAAAGCGCCATGGGCCCAAATGCAAGGGTTCCGCACACGGCTGCGCTGAATCCCAGAGCAAAAGCGATGGGAACACCCAGAACCAGAAAAAATATCATGAAGGCAATACAAAGAATTGCCGCCAGGCCGGGATCCATACTTGTATTTCCGTACGTTTCAGTCGCTCAGCAAGCGTTATCCATCAACACCGTCCTGTGGTTCCAGGGAAGGCCTTCTCCGAAGAATCAGGCCACGAACCAGACGCATCAACAGAACAAAGCATAAAAATCCATAGCCTGCAGGAATCATGAGTTTGATCGGGAACAGGGGTATCGGCCAGGACGATTGACTGTGCTGATCGATGTTAAAAGCGCGCAACGAATCGCTGAAGCTGATCCAGGTAATAATGCCGAAAAAAGTAATTCCCAAAATCGGGCTGAGAATGTTCGAGATCATATTGCGAATATTTTCGGGGAATCGCTCCAGCAGCAGATCGCAGCGTAAAAACCGGTCCTGCACTTCTACGGCAGCGATGGCCAGGACAAAACTGAGCAGCAAAAACATCTTGCTAAGCTCATAGGAGACCGGCTCCGGAGCGTTGAAAACATATCGCCTGACAGATCCATAGGTAGCAAGAAAAGCCATGAACACAATCAATGCACCGGCAAATATTACAAGACTTTGATTGACGCGTTTCATCCATAGGTCCAATGACCGCCTGACTTTTTTCCCCACAATGACGCCTCTTTGTCTAGGGTGTTCTGCGTCGGATATTTGGATCCATCAACAGACCAGGCGAATTTCAGCTCGTAACCGGAAGATCGTATTCAGGGTCGTTCTTCCGATTCCGTGTAAGGATATATGGCGTTTGCTTCGTCGGCAATGCGCTTTATCCTCGCGCCTGTATCGCCGAACTTTTTCAGCGTAGCGAGGGTTTCCGGATAAGCCAAACTTTTCCACCTTTCACGCTCCGCTGCAGGAAGGTAATAGAACTCCATCCCTTTTGCGTCAAGATCGTCTGCCAGTTCATAAAACAGGGTTACATAATACTGGCTGAGTCTCTGTGCCAGACCATTCATTTCTTCATTCAGAATATCCCGGGCTTCCTGCGGCATCGCGTCGTAAACGTCAGAGTTGATATTAATGGAATACAAAGAGCCGAGACCATGAAAAACGGTACAGTATCTGGCGACTTCATATAATTTGGCAATAAGCATGTACTGCAGCGCCGATGTTTTCGCGTTTATGACTCCCTTCTGCAGATTGGAGTAGTCTTCTGAGAAATCCACAACGATCCCGGAGCCGCCCAGGGCTGTTATCAGGTCGGCCGAGGAGGGGTTGTCACAACCGACAATCTGACCTTTCAGGTCCTTGAGGGTCTTTAAGGGCTTTTTCGATGAGAGAAGATTCAGTGTGCCGGTATAAATACATCCCAGGGATCGCTGGTTGGCTTTTTCCAGCAATACATCGCTGTATAGGGTATCAAGGCGGTTCACAGTGTACGCATTAGCCTCCCCGTTGTTATACAGAAACGGCAATTCTGACAATCCGAATTCCGGGGCGGTCCCGGTGAAAGCGGCAAGCGGGATAACGCCGCCTTCTATGGCCCCTGTCCTGATAACGTCCAGGCTCTCGGACATACTCGCCAGTTGCCCTCCGGGAAACATCTGCATTTTATAGGCGCCTTCGGCGCGGGCATTGAATCTGTCCATTCCTTCCTGGCACATTTCCGACAGGTCGTCGCCTGGAGGCACGGGCGTGGTCATGCGTATCAATATCGTCTTGGTTCCCGGTGCTGTTGTCGTCGATTCGGCGGTCCCTTTTGGTTCACTGCAGCTAATTGAGAATATGACGGAGATAAATATGATACCCCAAAAAAGCAGCGATGAATTTTTCATTCATTCCTCCCCCTGATATCCTCCCGATGCAAATACTTCGATCATCGTCCGTTTTTGATCTCGCTGCATATTAGATTCTTCATTCATGTTCCACAATGAATTTACATTATTAGAACCCGTAAAAAGACGAATGAAAAACTTTATCATGAGTCCTGTCAAATTGCCTGAAGGGGACCACGGTACTGTCATCAACGACGGCATGCCCGATATTTGCAAATTCTTTGCAGAACACTCCAAAACAGGCGGCAAATTACTGACATATGTCGGTACCAACGATCAGCTGATTATGCTGCGCGGCGTTATCCACTACTATCGGCAGATGGCCTCCCATTACGGTAGCGGCAATCCTGATTTCGAGGAGCTTAAGAGCTTTTATCGCCTTTTTCGGGCGCCCGGTGTCGGTCATTGTGGCGGCGGTGCGGGGCCGCAGCTGCAAAATGCATTTGAAGCGCTGGTTGACTGGGTGGAGAACGGTAAGGCGCCGGAAATGATTCCGGCGCAAACAAAAACCCGCGGAGGGGAGGTCACCCGAAGCCGGCCGCTCTGCCCCTACCCGCAGACCGCGATCTGCAACGGCAGCGGCAGCACGGACGATGCGGGCAATTTCCATTGCAACGGAAACCTGGAGACGCCGGAAATCGTCTGCCGCGATGTGCTTGTGAAGTACAAGGAAGAGGCAAGCGGATCGCTGGACTATTCGGGAACCGGTGTCAATCAACGGATGTGCGCAAAGTGAAATCAGCCGATTCATAGGATAGATAATTCCCGGACTCACTACTATGAACCTCATCTTCGCAAATTTAGGCGGGGCGTTGGACCGAGTTTATCGGCCGCTTTTTTCAATATAGATCGCATCCAAATATGTCCGGGATCTTTATCCTGATAGCGATGCCATTGCTGACAGTCTATTACTTTTGGAACAGTAAACGGAAGGTGGATTAGTTTGATTGGCATGTATTTAGCGCAGTGGCGCGCCAATCGAGTCATTACCGTGGCAATTCTGTTGGTCCCTACAACAAGCCTGCATGCATCCTCGAAATCTTGTGTAATTACCTCAATTTTTCTTGTCTCTCCGTAATGCGCTGCAAACCAATCCTCAAAAATCGCGGGCGCGTGGCCGAAATGGATGATGATTTGGCCGATTTCCAGGAACCGGCTTCGGGAAATTTTGTTTCCAACCAATGAGTTCCCTCGCCACAACACACATGTATGAGTATCCTCGAAGAGTGATTCCTTCGGATGTGTCGACAGCGCATAAATGGAGGGGCGGATGATAAAATCAATATCTCCGTTTTCAAGCTTTTGATCCAGACTCTCATCCAAACGCACAAGATCGAATCTGATTCCAGGTGCCTGCCGCACGACCTCCTGTATCACCTGTGCAATCAAAACAGAACTCACATATTCTGATACTGCCAGACAGAACTTCCGATCTGAGGTGGAGGGATTGAATTCAACCTTTGATGCGACTGTATGCTGGATTTGTATCAGGCAACTCCGCACCGGTTGCGCCAAACTCTCAGCTAAAGGGGTCAAGACCATTCTTCGACCTGCCGGAACCAGCAATTCGTTCCCAAAGTACCGCCGCAGGCGGGCAAGTATAATGCTGGTTGCCGGCTGGCTCAGGTGGAGTCGTTCGCCGGCGCGTGTAACACTCTTTTCGGTCAGCAGGGCGTCCAGCGCCACCAGCAGCCCAACGTCGAAATTACGAAAATCCATGGCATTCTCAGGTATTTAAAAATCAAATTAGAATATATATCAAAGATTCATTTTACAAATGGCAAAAAAGCCTGTTAATTTTTCGTTTTAGGGCAGGAACCTAATCACTTTTCAGGAGTGCGGGAATCGAGGATCCTGTAATTGTGTATCGTTAAAGGATAACTACAACATTGTGCGAGGTTCTCAGGATCGGACCGTGAAAAAATCAGGGGGTGTCCAATGGCAGGCAATAAACCGGAATTAATCCCGCTTACTCCGGAAGAGCAATCCAGGGCCTATGCCAAGTATTACAGGGATCCTGAACCTCCTGATCCCGTGCATCTGGCGATGATGGATACGCAATGCGATCCCTCAATGGCTATATATCCGGAGCAGATGAACGACCTCCTCAATCCGGGCGATCTGCGGATGGAGGTTGGATGGTGTAATCTGCCTAACGGTGCAGGTTTTATTGCCAACCGGAATGTGTACAAAAACGTAACACCTGAGATGATTGACTGGTGGTTTGCCTGGCATCCGCTCGAAGGTCTGCGCTACCGCATATGGTATCCCCCTCAGCATGCGGGTATAGGGCTGAGCCCGGAATCCCGCGAAAGAATTCTAAATCCGGACATACCCATTCCTGAAAAGAACTGGGGCGTTACTCACCATATTACCGAAGACTGCAATTGCGGAATGGAAAATATCGACATTACTTTCCTGTCGCCTGGGGATTTCGGTTTTGATATGACGCGATGGAAGGAACCTTACGTTTCGACCTTCGTGGGCGGCTTCGGATGGTCCGCGCCGGCAAAAAAAATGGACCGTTCCATCAAAGCACCGTCGTTGATGTGTCACATTTTCCGGCAAGCTCCAGACGGCCTCGAACATCGCACGCGCTTCTGGATGGGTTACCGAATGTCCGAGAACAAGCCGGAACTTGTCCTTCCGCCGGGTATTACAGTTCCGGAGGCGGCCGTTCAGGGACTCGCACGGCACAACGTGCATGAGTTCAGCAACCTCGGCATCCTGCTTCCTGAAATTTATAAAGAATTCGGCGGACGGATTATTGTTTAGGTGTGCGGAATCTTTACTTCAGTTTTGGAGGCGGCATGAGTTCCAGGATTGAAATCAATAGAGAAGAATGTACCGGTTGCCGGACCTGCGTCGAAGCCTGTTTTGTGGACGTGATACGATGGGATGATGCCGAAGACAAGCCGATTGTTGCTTATGAGCGTGATTGCGTCTGGTGTTTTACGTGTGAGATCAATTGCCAGGCTGAATGAATCAACATCATACCTCAAATGCCGGAACAGCAGGTCAATCCTTACTGAGCTCTAACATAAGAGGGGGCTGGAATGGCGGAGAAAGCAAAGGAACAAATGTCCTTTGATGCTGATGTGCTTGTTATAGGCGGCGGCTTCGGCGGCCTTGCGGCAGCTGTCAGGATTAAAGAGCTTTCGCCGGAAACAAGCGTGCTGCTTGTGGAAAAACAGACGATCGGCTGGGGAGGAAAAGCAAACAAGGGCGCCGGAGTTTTGTGGGTTCTTGCGCCCGGTGACGATGTCGATGACTTTGTCGACTTCCATGTGAAAAATATCGGGATTTACCTCAACGACCAGGATTTGCTTTACACCATGGCGCGGGAATCGTACGGGGCGGCGCAGAAGCTTGCGGATTGGGGCGCCAACGTGATGAAAACTCCTGAAGGTGCACTGGACGTTGACCATTTGCCTTTCGGCTGGTCACTGGCGGCTGCGGACCTGGATATGATGCAGCCGCTCAGAGCAAAGGCTCTGGAACTCGGAATCGGGTTGCTGGACAAAACTCAGGTGGTTGACTTATTGAAGCAGGATAATCGCGTAGCTGGTGCCGTTGGTTTCAACCTTCTTGACGGCAGGTTTGTTGTCTTCAATGCGAAAGCCACAATACTGGCTAATGGAGATTGCGATTTCGGCGTTATGCGGATGTGGGCCAATGCCTGCGGAGATGGTATCGCCGCTGCCTATAATGCGGGGGCGGAGATGCGGAATGCAGAGTTCGGCAACTTCTACGATGTCATCAACAAAGGCACAGGTATCCCTATCGTCTTCGGCTTTGGCTCTCTCTATAATGCGCAAGGCGAGAATATAAGCTCCAAATACATAAAGGGCCCGCAGCCGGATATTCCGATTTCGATCATACTGGGTATGGAGAAGGAGGTTGTGGAGGGAAGGGGGCCTATATACATTAACATGGCCGAATTCGCCAAATCCTCAGGTGAAAGTCCGGGAATCTTTCGATGGAAACGGCCCCAATTCAAATCGCTCTTCGATCTTGAGTTTGCCAAGACAAAGCAATACGGCCCGCCACAGGAAGAAAGAACGGAAGTTTCTCTCGGATTTACAGGCGAACTTTCACCCGTAAAGGTTGACTGTGAAATGAAGACAACGCTGCCGGGTCTTTGGGCAATCGGAGACACAAGCTACGCAGGTTCGGCATGGGCCGGCGCAGCAGAGGCGCCTCCCGGAAGGCTGAGAGGTTCAGGATTAATGAATGCCCTTATAGCGGCTTTGCTGGCCGCCCCGTCTGCCGTCCGGTATTCCAGAGAGATGCCTCCTCCGGTACCGGACGACCGGAAGATAGCAGGACTGAAAGAGAAAATCTTTGCGCCCTTAAATCGAAGGGACGGTTACTCGGCTTCGGAAGCCATACGGAGTATTCAGGAAGTGGTGGTTCCCGTTAAATACAGCATGCGCAGGAACAAGGAAAGGTTGGAAGATGCCCTGTCCAAAGTGACGGCGGTCCGGGAAAAGCTGTCTAAAACATATGCTGGAGACTCACACGGTTTGGTTAAATGCCATGAAGCTTCCTGTATTGCATTATGTGCAGAGATCGGCTTCAGAGCAGCTCTGGCACGCACTGAAAGCAGGGGTTGGCATTACAGGGAAGATTATCCCCGGCAGGATGACAATAACTGGCTCAAATGGGTCATCGTTAAAAAGATCGATGAGGAGATGGTTGTTACGACGGAGCCCATTCCTGTTGAGCACTATAAAATCAAGCCCGGCCCGACGGCGGCTGTGCCTGACGCGGTCGTCGAGCATGATGAGCTTATCGGTGTTACACCCGAAATGATTGACTGGTGGTGGGTTAATATGGAAAAGGGATATCCCCTGTGGGAACCGAACGATCACAAATCCTTCGTCTGGGAAGTGCCGCCGCCCGTTGGCGGTTACCTTGGCGCCATCCAGATTGCAGAGGAGAAGATGGGACCGATGCCGCCAATGAAGATCCGGATTCGATGGGACGATCCGGACGGCTGCCCTATCCCGCGTACTTTCGAACATGCGATCGTCGCATCCGGGATCAATGCTGAAGGGGAAGTGCAGGCCATGATTCTCCACGAATACGAGAAGAGCCCACGGGGCACCAGGATGCGCTCCACAATGCGCTTCCTTGGCCCGGTTCCTCCCAATCTGCCTGAGATCTGGAAAAGGCATGACAGAGCAGAAGTATCGACCTTCCCAAGTTTCCTGCCCGACCTTTATAGATTGTGGCAAGCTGTCAAGGATCCAACGATTAACAGGCAATGTTCCCTGTCGAAAAATTCATGTAAGTGATTAGCCGATAAGTTCGTGAACGAAGGTGAAAAAGAGTAAGGATCAGTAAAATTCTGTGTTGCCGGATCCGCGCTCCCGCTAAATCACCGGCCGCTTTCATAGAAGGTAAGCGCGACGCCGCCTTCCCCCATGCCCGGATTGGAGCTCAGATACAATCCTTTGTTCAACCATGAGTATTTGCTGTCCACCCGGACTTCAAACGTCGGCGCCAGTGATCCAAACGCACCACCGTTTCTCACTATGATTACTTCGCCTTCATTCGTCTGCCAGAGATAACGCGCATCAATCGTCGGCGGATTCGCCAGGTTCTGATAGTCGGCGCCGGCAGCCAGGACCTTCCCCTCGATACGGCCGCTGACCGTTCCCCCGGTGATAGGGATAATGTTCCGGTTGCTCTTTCCGGTATTCCCTACGGATTGGCTTGCTCCCAGAGTTACATTTTCGCGGATCAACAGGTCGCCCTGCTTCTCTTCCGGCGACGCCTTCCGATAATCCCAGGGCTGATCCCAAACATCCGCCGGTTTTGTCACGCGTATCGAGTTCGAAGGATCCGGTGACACGGCGACACCCGATATATCGAAAACGCTTACCTTCATTGTCCCGGCCACCGGGTCCACCAGCCGCCTTCCGGCATACTTTCCGGCGTTGAGCCAGCTGTAACTGCTTGTGTCCGGAGCTTCAAAGACCGGCGCCATTCTTACGTCATTCCGATTCGCTGCCGTGCCGGGACTTCGCATATAGATGTACTTCCCGTCTTCCGTCCGGAGCACGAATATCTGTTCAATTTCCATACCTCCGCTGGAAAAACTCAATTGAAAGTCCAACCCTCCGGACATCACTGAACCGTTGATCTTCTCACCTGATATCGTACCCCCCTGAATCACAAATACGTCCCTATTGCCGTAGTGTGTCCGGCCCACATTGTAGGTCTGGTCCAGCTTCAGGCTGGCCTCAAACACAGGCACGCCCTGTTCCGGCACCGGAATGCCCTCCTCCATCCCGCACGACCATGATTCGTGCGGAACCAGAATCTTCTCTGCTCCCGTATACTCTGCCTTGTCCTGTGTCACCGCGGCTGGCGGCAGCGACAGGCAATTAATAAAAGTGCCTGCAACCACCAGCATCGAGATAGCCGAAATCTTCCAGCCTTTGCTTTTCATGTCATTACCTCAACTTTGCGATTACGGTTACTTTAGGGCGCCGTGCATTCATAAGACGCCGCCGCGCCGGTCGGGCCGCCGACATATTTCGGATACGCAGGATAGGAACACATAGGAAGACTCCGATCCCCCGCTTTTACGGTTACGGCCGTCGGCGGTGCATCCTTTTCAACCCAGTCGACCAGCAGGTCGAATCGGCTGAATGCGTTGGGGATGGGCGCAACCGGTATGGATTTTCCTTCGCCGTCCACGGAGTAGTTCGTTCCGCTCAAACCGTGACCTGTCTGGGGAAGCACGAAAAAGCGGGCGAATGAATCGACTTTTTCCCGACCCATTTTATCGATGACCGACTGGTAATAGTCGAGCTGCGCGCCTGGAGATGCCAGAGTGTCGTTGGTTCCGCTGGCAACGATCATTTTCCCGCCGCGCGACAGGAACGCACCCAGGTCAGGGTCGGTG
Organism: uncultured Acidobacteriota bacterium; assembly: GCA_964586015.1. Classification (GTDB taxonomy): domain Bacteria; phylum Acidobacteriota; class UBA6911; order UBA6911; family UBA6911; genus UBA6911. The sequence goes on from CAZPHK010000009.1 coordinate 52,546, forward strand.
GAATCCAGCGAGAGGGAAATCTCCCGCCTCCTTGCATCGTATTTGCCGCCCTCGACATAATCGAGCGGATTGGCGCTCAAATCCTGCATCAGGAATCCGGTGACTCCCAGAATCCCGAGGTGGCTGTGCATGCGTGCATTCTCGGGAGCGCCTTCCTGGCCGAGAAAACGGTTGGGAACGATCAATCCGCTTCCGGAAGGGTCGGTGTTGGGCACCCACATGCCGAAGGACTTCACGCCGTTCGCCAAAGGAGTGGCAAAAGGGTATCGGCTGTAAACGAACTGAAGAGTGTCGATCTGGCCGTCCGTCAGGCAGGCATCCGCGCTTGTGTCTTCGGGATTCGGATCAACGTTGTTCGGGCAACGCTTCGCTTTCCACGGATCTCTGCCGGGTTCGCCTTGCGTAACGTCGAAGATTGCCCGGCATGCCATGTAGTTGTTGATTATTCCGTCCACAAGCCCGTCCAGGTGATCGCACTGGCGCATGAATTCGCCCCGGATCGCATTTACCTTTGCCGGAGTTACCCAGTTGGCCAGCGGCTTCTCCTGGATTCGAATCAGCTCGGGCGCGAGCATCAGCGAGGAAAAATTCACGATCGGAACGTTCCCTGCAATACCGTCATAGTCCGCAGGATACCGTTGAGCCGCTGTGAGCGCTTCCCGGCCGCCCTGGGATGATCCGAAGAAGTAGTTGAACCGGGGCTGCTCCCCATACATCCTTTCGATCAGAACCATGGCGGCATCATGCGTCTTCTTCAGCTGCATGTAGCCGAGGTTCTTCATCGCCTCGTCGTTCAGGGCCCAATCATCGCCGGAACCGGCAGGCGGTTTGGCGGCCGGTTTGCCTGCAGGTTTTCCGCCCTTACCCCGGGCAAATCCAAAGCCGAAACTCATCTGGTGCCCGGAATCGCTCCCGTAGGTGGCAAATCCCTGCTGGATCAGCGACGGTCCCGGTCCCATGTCCGCTCCGCCCAGCAGATTCGGAATCATGCCGTTCATGCCGCCGCCGCCGAGTTGGGCGGCGCGGCCGCTCCAGGAAGCTGGAAGAACGACCCGGAAATTGATCGGACTCGCACCGGCTTCTTTGGAGACCGGAGCCATGGAACCGTCCACGCTGCAATAGCCCGGATTCGATCCGGAAGCGCCGTTCCATTCGGGAGCGTTCAATGTCACGCCGGAAACCGGCTCCCCGATGGCCGAAACGGGGATGGTGGATCCCAGCTTTGCCGTGGTGCAGTCCGCCTCCGTGATTGCCTTGTTCCTCAACGGTGTTTCAGGAGTCTTGGTTTGCGCCCGGCTCGATGAAGCCGAAATACCAAGACAGACTAGACCGATGGCCAGTTTAAATGCTGCTGTCCTGCGGAAGTTCCCATTCATCATCATCTCTCCAGTTTTCGATTTCCACCAAAATGATTACAATCATTGAGTCAAGGATATATGGACATCCTCATGCGGAATTTACGCTTCTGTATGATCCTTGTTCCAGTACCAATTCATATCCGGGCCGCGGCAAGTCCTGAAATTATACACTTGTATAAACTGTAGATGATGGTTTTATAATACGAACGGGAACGGCCTTCAAGCGATAATTTGCGGGACTCGCCGGACCGTGACAACGGCGTACCACCCTTAACAATAACGGGCAGTCTGTTTGCAAATGAAGAAAATTGAATCAAAGACATGTCGCAGGACCTCGTCCGGTGCCGAAAGCCGCGTTTCGGAAGCAAGCTCAAAGGACAGGCTTTTCCGATCGGCGGAGGCGTTATTTTCCGCAAAAAGATACCGGGAGGTTTCCGTTCGTGATATCGCGGCGCATGCGGGTGTCCATTTTGCACTGGTAGCGTATTACTTCGGCGGGAAACAGGCCCTGTTCGACGAGATATTTCATTCTCATGTGGCCCCGCTCGTCGAGGAGGGGATGAAACGGTTGAAGGCGATTACCCAAAGCGGCCGCAAACCGTCGGTCGAAGAAATTCTCAGGGCATGGATTCTTCCGTGCCTGGGGCAGGGAGACCCCGATGAGGGCAGAATGATTCACCTGCGCATCATCGCGAACCTGTCCCATGAACGATGGGAATATACTAAAAAGGTTTCCGGCTACATGAAGCGTTCCCATCGAACATTTATTAAGGAATTGCATTCCTGCCTTCCCCATCTCTCAAAGAAAACATTGATATGGCGACTCCATTTCGTGATGGGTGCGCTATTTTTCGGAATCCGCCAACCGGCTTCGTTGACAGCTTTATCGGGAGGACTCTGCAATCCTGAAGATCCGGAAGAGACTTTCGATCAAATCCTGCCTTACGCAGCTGCCGGGTTCCGGGCTCCGGAATACCCCGGCGCTAAAAGCAGGAAGCCCGGAAAGCAAAAAGTTAAGAATGATTCATAATGCTGTATCCGATGATCCTAATGCAAAAATGCGGTCTAACAGTTCCCTTTGCCTCACTTAAAGAGTGGACGGTTTAAAACGGACTAAAGGAGAAACACGATGAAAAGGCATATGACTGTGCTTGTCTCACTACTGACTTTATGGGGTTCGCTGTGTCTGGCGCAGACGGACCGGCCGACAATCAAGGAAGATTTCAAACCTTCGACCTTGAACCAACCCGGCCAGGAATACCCGCAGGTAAACTCCCAGGGCTATGCCCGGTTCCGCATCGAGGCGCCGGAAGCCAAGAGTGTTACTGTAAGCCTGGGCGGTCGTGGAGGCACGGCTCTCCAGAAAGCCGAAGACGGCTCATGGATGGGCACCACGGCGGAACCGCTGGATGAAGGCTTTCACTACTACCGCCTCTCAGTCGATGGCGGGACATTCAACGATCCCGGCGCCTTGAATTTCTACGGTTCGATCCGTTGGGAAAGCGGTATCGAAATCCCCGCCCATGACAGGGATTTCTATGCGCTCAAGGATGTTCCCCACGGTAGAGTGCAGCAGGTTCTCTTCCCATCGAAGAGCACAAACACCTCCCGAAGAGCGTTTGTCTACACGCCGCCCGACTATGACAAGGACCGGACCAGACGCTATCCGGTGCTGTACCTGCAGCACGGCTGGGGCGAGGATGAAACGGCCTGGAGCAACCAGGGCCATGCCAATCTGATCATGGACAACCTGATCGCCGAAGGCAGGATCAGGCCCTTTCTCATCGTGATGACCTACGGCATGACCAACGATGTCCGGATCGGCGGAATGGCAAATTTCAGCATCGATCCATTCGAGACAGTTCTCATTAAAGAGTTG
>CAZPHK010000010.1:0-32126 GCA_964586015.1 uncultured Acidobacteriota bacterium
GATTCCCTCCTTTAATCTTCAATTCCGCGAGCTCTAAGGAGAATTGTCTTCCCCGCAGGGAAGATGTGCCTACAGGAGAACCGATGTCAGAAAGACAGGAGAGCTCGCAACCAGCCTCTACTCCTTCCAGGAAAAAACCTCCGGTCTCTATTGAACCGGATGTGGATTTCATACGAAGCCTAAGCAACGAAAACGGCAGCACATTCAAGCTGTGCATGCAGTGCGGCACCTGTTCGGTGACCTGCGCCTTATCGCCGGACCGTGCCCCCTTTCCGCGCAAGGAAATGATCTGGGCCCAATGGGGGCTGAAAGACCGCCTGCTTGCCGATCCGGACGTCTGGTGGTGCCATCAGTGCAACGACTGCTCCACGATGTGCCCGCGGGGCGCCAAACCCGGCGATCTTCTGAATACCGTTCGCCAGGAGGCGGTCAAGCACTACGCCGTTCCGGGCTTCCTCGGCCGTCTGATCGGCCGGAAGAATATCGTGCTGCTGTTGCTGCTTCCGGTTGTCCTGCTCGCACTGGCGCTATTTCTGAAGGATCCGGTGTGGAACATGGGCGAGGGAGTCCTGATGTATCTTGATCACGAGGGTTTCTATGCGAATCTCTTCCCTCACTGGCTCCTGATCGGCTTTTACACCTTTTTCTGGGGCCTGGCGATGATCGGGGGCATAGCGGGTGCCGTCCGGTACTGGCAGGCAATGAAGGAGGCCGACCGGGCCGCCGGCCTCGAGGCGCCTCCCACCGGCATAATAAGCAGCTGGGCGCGGACCATTAAGTCGATCCTGGTTCACGACCGGTTCGGCATGTGCACCAGCCAGGCCTCGCGGAAGACTGCCCATCTGGGAGCGTTCTACGGTTTTGCGGCGCTGTTCGTAGTGACTATCTGGGCCGTCGTCGCCCTCTATATAATCAATCCTATGATTCCGGGCCACGATCAGGACATTATTTACCCCTTTTCTATCCTGAATCCCTGGAAGGTTTTGGCCAATCTCGGCGGCATTGCCCTGGTGGTCGGTTGCGTGCTGGCCATTATGAAGCGGCGAAGCGGCGAAGACGACGCCCCCGCCAGTTCATCTTTCGACTGGCTCTTCCTGGTTCTGCTGCTGACCGTCGGAGTGACGGGCCTGCTGACCGAGATCTTCCGCTACGTGGCCGAACCGGGCGGGGGGAAAGGGCTGATGTATGCAGCCTATACCGTTTACTTCATTCACCTGGTTGCCGTATTTGATCTGCTGGTCTATCTGCCCTATTCCAAGCTGGCTCATATCCTTTATAGAACGGTGGCACTGGTTTATGCCGAGCATTCCGGACGGAATCAGGAAATCCTGTAACAGAGCGCCTGAAAAAAACGGTGCCCACAAGTAAAATCCTATAAAGCAGCCTTTATCGCGTCTCCTGCGATCAGGCCGCATTCCGGCCGTGTGGAATGCGGGGTCAGGTCCGCCTTTTAAGCCGGACTCAACAAGTTACAACCAGGTAGAAGGCACTCGCGAGTTCCATAATGCGTGAAGGATCAGGGTTCATATCCCTCTTCCTCCGAATAATGCGTCCGAAAGGATGCGTCATCTTAACCCAGCACCGCCTTAGCCTGCATATTCAAACTTTATGGGCGATCCCGCTTCGGGTCGGGACAGTAGGACGCGGATTCTTCAATGCTCACATATCGTACGGGCTTTACATGTTTATTGATCAGGATATGTTCATATTGTCAAAGGAGTGCTATGATATGGCGTTTATATTATTACCCTCCTGCCTCATTTTGCTGTAAAATCCCATTTCCGGTGATTGGGGGCGTTGAATGGCATAAAGGCAGTTAGAGAAAAGGAGCGTCCGGTTACCGGAAGATGCAACCGAAGAGTTCGAAACACCTGATTGTATGAGATGACTTTGGCATATGCTTTGAGATACGCGAGGAGATGATTCATGATTGACAAAATTCCGTCCGGAAGAACGACACTGACTGGAGCCCCCATAAATCCTTTGCCGACCGGATTACCCTACACCACAATATCGCTCTGTCCGGAATGTTCGGCGAAGGTGGAAGCCCGGGTACTGGAAAAAGACGGTAAGATCGTTATGGAGAAAACATGTCCGGAACACGGCTTTATCAAGGACGTCATCTTCTCGGACGCTGAACTTTATCACCACATCATGGCCTGGAACCGTGACGTGGGGTGCGGCGTATCCAATCCGGCCGTCCCGGACGCCAAGTCCTGCCCGGACGATTGCGGCATGTGCAACCTTCATGTCAGCCATACGGTGCTGGCCAACATAGACCTGACCAATCGGTGCAACCTTTCCTGCCCGATATGTTTTGCCAACGCCAACGTCCAGGACTACATCTTCGAACCGTCCTACGAGCAGGTCGTCGATATGCTGCAGACCCTCCGAAATTCCCGTCCCGTCGCCGGCCGCGTAGTTCAATTCGCCGGCGGCGAGCCGACGCTGCACCCCGACTGGTTCCGGATTCTGAAGAAAGCGAACGAGATGGGATTTTCCCAGGTGCAGTGCGCGACCAACGGCCTGAAGTTCGCCGAGGACGGATTCTCGGAAAAGTCCCATGAGGCCGGGCTCCACACTCTTTATCTTCAGTTCGACGGCGTAGATCCGGCTCTGGACGAAAAAATCCGTGGGCGCAAGGGCCTCTTCGACATAAAGATGAAGGCCATCGAAAATGTCCGCAAGGCCGGCATGAAGATCGTGTACGTTCCGACCATTGTCGGAGGCGTGAACGACGAGCAGGTTCCAAAGATAGTACAGTTTGCGCTCGATACCATCGACGTCTGCTCCGGCATCAGCTTCCAGCCCGTCGCGATTACCGGCCGCATTGACAACGCCGAGCGTGAAAAAATGCGCTTTACACTCGCGGATCTGGCGAACGGAGTCAACAGGCTTGGCTATACAACCAAGGAAGACTGGTTCCCGCTGTCCTGCACGACCCCGATTACCGAGTTGATCCAGGCATTGAGGAACGAACCCAACGTCATGGTCTCCTGCCACCCGCTATGCGGCCTGGGAACCTATTTCTTTGTGGACCAGAACAGGAAGCCGACGCCGGTCACCCGCTTCCTGGACATCAAAGGGCTGTTCGACGACATTCAGAAGCAGGCGGAAAAACTTAAAAATAAAACGACCTTCAAAACCCTGTACAACAACCTCAGCAAGTTCAACCTCTTCTCAAGCGCCAACAAGCGCTTCGACCAGAGCAAGGCGCCCGAAGGGCTGACGCTGACGAAGCTGGGGCAGACCATCGAAGGACTGCTCGACAAAAGGGCCGGCCGGGGCAAGAATGACGGCACTTACACCTACAAGACGCTCATGGTGGCCGGCATGCATTTCATGGACTCCTACAACTACGATGTGGAGCGCGTGAAACGCTGCGTCATCCATTACTCTGCCCCTGACGGGCGCCTCTACCCTTTCTGCGCCTACAACTCAGGCCTCGTTTTCCGCAACAGCATTGAGAAACGATTTTCCGTTTCCAAAGCGGAATACCGGCAGAACCGAACGGTGGAAGTCGTTTAAGCTCCATTGTAACAACAAGATAATGATGCGCCGGTTGAGTTCTTCACAATCCTGATACGGACCTCAAGCTTCGAGCTCTCGATTTCAGGTCCCTTTTCAGGGGGAATCGCCCCCCCATTCCGCAGCAGGGGAAAAGCCGTAACTTAAACACCTAATTGGAGCTATTACAACGCCAACAAATTAATGTAGTCAGGTTAAATTTTATCTTGCATTAAGTATTAATCAAGTTTATGATTGCCCTGGTTACATCAGCAGCCACCCTTGCGCTTTCGATTGTATCCGGCTTTACGACCCATGTAAGGACTACTACTCGATGAGCAGTTCCATCACTCCCAACGGGATATACGAATTCCTCAGCGCGGCACGCGTCTTTGCCAAAGCCGTACGCGATGTAATCGAAGGAGCGGTTCTGGAGGGTGTCGCCGGCACCAAATTGACCCTGACCCAACTCAAGTTACTTTATCTGGTTACGCATGCTGACTCGGTGACAATCGGTGAAGCGGCTCTCTTTCTGGGAGTAAGCAGTCCGGCCGCAAGTAAGACTGTGGAAAAACTCGTACGTCGTAGATTGCTTCGGCGAAACGATACTCAAAGAGACCGGCGCTCCAGCAATCTGTCTCTGACAGAATCGGGCCGTCGTCTGCTGAAGACATACGAGGAGGCACGGAACCAAAAAGCAATGGAGATTTTTTCAAAATATTCACCCGATGTACTTCGGCACACTGCCGAACTTCTGGATAACCTGGCTTGCGGTATTGCCAGCCAGCAATCCGACAGGCCAAAAGATGATCTATGCATGCAATGCGAAATTTATTATCGCGAAGATTGCAGGTTTGGACAGTTTGGCGCGCGCAAATGTTTTTATCAACTTCACCGGAATGACCAACAGGATTCGCCCGCAGCTGATGCGGGTGGGTCCGAAAAAGAAAAGGAGGAGGCCTAATGCCGAGTTTTGTGAATCCTGAGAAGTGCGATGGATGCAAGGCGCTGGACAAGACAGCTTGCCAGCATATTTGCCCGAACGATCTGATGGTATTGGATAAAGAGCAGATGAAGGCCTATAACCGCGACCCCATGATGTGCTGGGAATGCTACAACTGCGTTAAGATTTGCCCCACACAGGCTGTTGAGGTCCGCGGATATGCAGATTTCGTCCCCATGGGCGCCAGCGTTACACCCATGCGCTCTACCGACAGCATCATGTGGACCGTTACATTCCGCAACGGTTCCATTAAACGGTTTAAATTCCCCATTCGAACCACACCGGAAGGTGAGGCGGTTCCCGAAGGCGGTTTTGCCACTCATACGGATCTGAACGGTCCGGCACTGGCAACGGAACCCGAATCCCTCGGTTTGCCCGAAGTTTATACACTTAAAGGATAGGAGGAGAGGACTCATATGGCGAACTTTGAAAATGTTGTAGTTGAAACCGATCTGCTTATCCTGGGCGGCGGTATGGCCGCCTGCGGCGCCGCAGTCGAAGCCGCATACTGGGCCAAACAGCAGGGCCTGAAGGTTACGCTCGTCGACAAGGCAGCGATGGACCGTTCCGGAGCAGTAGCGATGGGCCTTTCAGCCATCAACCAGTATGTCGGACTGAAGGACGGGCAGAACACCATCAAGGATTATGTAGACTACGTTCGTAACGACCTGATGGGCGTTACCCGTGAAGATCTCGTCGCCGACATCGCCCGCCACGTGGACTCATCGGTGCATCTTTTTGAAAAATGGGGACTCCCCATCTGGAAAGATGAAGCCGGCGCCTACGTCCATGAAGGACGCTGGCAGCTCATGATCAACGGCGAATCCTACAAGGTAGTCGTCGCCGAAGCCGCCAAGAACGCGCTGCTTCAGAGCGGTGTTGGAGAGATTTACGAACGCGTTTTCATCGTGGAACCCCTGATGGACGGCGATCGTGTTGCCGGCGCTGTCGGATTCTCGGTGCGTGAAAACAAGTTCTATATCTTCAAGGCGAAAGCCGTATTCACGGCAATGGGCGGCGCCGTACACGTATTCAAACCCCGCAGTTCGGGTGAAGGCATGGGCCGCGCCTGGTATCCGCCATGGAACTCCGGGTCCTCAGCCTATTTCACCCTGAGAGCCGGCGCGGAAATGACCTGCCAGGAAGTCCGCTTTATTCCCGTCCGCTTCAAAGACGCGTACGGTCCCGTTGGCGCATGGTTCCTGCTCTTTAAATCCCGGGCCACCAATGCCATGGGTGGAGAGTACATGGTGGAACGCAAGCCCGAGCTGGACAACTGGGCGCCTTATGGAAAGGTCAAACCCATTCCGGCCAACCTGCGCAACTACCTCGGGATGCTCGATGTCATGGAAGGCAAAGGACCGATCTTCATGCGCACGGAAGAAGCCATGCAGAAACTTGCCGACCAGTACAAGGACGATCCTAAAGCCTACAAGGCCAAGAGGAAAGAGCTGGAATCCGAGGCATGGGAAGACTTCCTGGATATGACCATTTCTCAGGCAATTCTCTGGGCGGCCTCCGATGTCCAGCCGGAAGAGAAGAGCTCCGAAATCGCCGCCGCCGAACCCTATTTCATCGGTTCCCATTCGGGAGCATCCGGTGCATGGGTCAGCGGTCCCGAGGACCTGCAGTCCGAAGAAAGCAAGGGCGATTACTTCTGGGGCTACAATGGCATGTCTACGGTCAAGGGTCTCTTCTGCGCGGGCGATGCATCCGGAGCTTCGAGCCACAAGTTCTCTTCGGGCTCCCACGCAGAGGGCCGTTCCGTAGCAAAAGCCGCAATCCGGTTCATCGTCGAAAACAATACGATGCCGAATGTGGATATGGCTGCAGTGGAAACCATGAAGGCCACAATCCTGAAACCGCTCGACATGTATGAGGAGTTCAGCAAAACCACCGTAACGCCGGATGTGAACCCGAACTACATCCAGCCCAAAATGTTCATGTTCCGTCTCCAGAAAATCATGGATGAATATGCCGCCGGCGTTACCGCGCAGTTCATCACGAACGAAGCTCAACTCAACCGGGCGCTCGAACTTCTGGCGCTGTTGAAGGAAGATTCGGAAAAGCTGGCTGCGGAGAACCTGCATGAGCTGATGCGGTGCTGGGAAAACGTCCAGCGCATGTGGCAGGCGGAAGCGCACGTTCGCACAATCCTGCATCGTGAAGAAACCCGCTGGCCGGGGTATTACTTCCGCGCGGACAAACCCAAGATGGACGAAGAAAACTGGCTCAAATTCGTCAACTGCAAGTACGTTCCCAGTTCCGGCGAATGGGAGATGATAACGCGTCCAATTTATAAGATATTCAAATAATTCGACTTACCGGGTTTATAAAAGCTTGGTAGGTTTTCTCCTCAAACTGGGGATCTTCGTTGGAAAACGGAGATCCCCTTTTGTAGGAAATCGATCAAATCAATCCGAACCATGCAGCCTGTTTGCCCACATTGCAATAATCCGATGGTACGCTGGTCCAACCCCCAGCAGAGCACATGGGGCGGCGAATACCAGTTTGTGTGTTTCAACGACGACTGCCCGTATTTCGTGCGGGGATGGGCATGGATGAAAGAACACTACAATGCCAGAGCCTCCTATCGCTACAGAATCGATCCTGCCACCGGAGAAAAAGGGCCCCTTCCCGTCTGGTCGAAATTCGCGATGAGGGAAAGCATTCTGCAGGAGCAAGAGGATGACTGAAAAGAACGCCAATCCGGAATCCATTATCCGGGACTATCCCCGGCTGGGTCCGGACGACAGTTTTTCATTCCGGTGCTATCAATCCCTGGAATGCTTTACCAGCTGTTGCAGCGATGTTTCCATCGTATTGACTCCCTACGATATTCTCCGCATGAAACATGCGCTTGAGATGGATTCATCGTCCTTTTTGGAGAAGTATACGATTTCTCCCTTTACGAAGGACCAGAAGGTGCCCGTGGTGCTCCTGAAAATGGATAAAGAGACCAAAAGCTGCCCTTTTGTCTCATTGGAAAAAGGCTGCGGCATATACGAAAACCGCCCCTGGGCCTGCCGGATGTATCCCCTGGGAATGGCCGAACCCGACAATCCCACTCCGGAAGACCGCCGTTTTTACTTTCTTCTGAAGGAAGATATCTGCCTGGGCCATAATGAAGACCGTTCCATGACGGTATCGGAATGGATCACGGAGCAGGGGATCGAAGAATACGACGCCTATGGAGCTCCATTTAAAGAACTCATGCTGCACCCATTCTGGAACGGAGAGGAAACGCTCCTGCCGGAGCAGATCGACATGTACCACATGGCATGCTATGACTTGGACCGTTTTCGGCGTTTTGTTTTTGAGACGCGCTTCTTCCAGTTGTTCGATGTCGACGAAGACAGGATTGAGGCAATGCGCAGCAACGATTTTGAACTGTCCGACTTCGCCATGCAATGGCTCAAATTCAGCCTTTTTAAAGAGAAATCGATGAAAATCAGCCGTTCCGCAATTGAGTCGAAACTCGGAAACGGCGAAAAAAAGGGACATAGCACTAATGGATGAAAACGCCAAGCCCGTCCTCGTTATCGGAGGCGGCATTGCAGGAATAACCAGTGCGCTCGAGGCTGCGGAAGCCGGATGCACCATCGTACTGATCGAAAAATCCCCTTTTCTCGGCGGACGGGTCGCCCGCGTGTACCAGTACTTCCCGAAGTTGTGCCCTCCTACCTGCGGTCTGGAAATCAATTACAGGCGAATTAAAAACAATCCGCGGATTACTGTTTATACCTTGGCGGAGCTGGAAAATCTGACCGGGTCCGCAGGAAACTACGAAGCGACAATCAGGATTTCTCCCCGGTATGTCAGGAATACGTGCACCCTGTGCAGGGCCTGTATCGAGGCTTGCCCGGCCGAAAGAACGGATGAATTCAATTACGGCATGGGGAAAACAAAGGCGGCTTATATCGATCACGCCATGGCATTTCCGGCCATGGTTGCGATAGAACGGGAAGTCTGCAAAGAGGGCTGCCGGGCCTGTGCCGACGCATGCAAATACGACGCGATTGTTCTTGACCAGAAGGAAGAAAGAAAAACCGTTAATGTATCCTCGGTCATTGCCGCGACCGGATGGGAGCCGTACGATGCCTCCAAAATCGACAATCTGGGCTTCGGCACGTGCAAAAACGTCATCACAAATGTAATGATGGAACGCCTGGCCTCGGCGGAAGGGCCGACGGAAGGAAAGATTCTTCGCCCCTCCGACGGGAAAGAGCCCCGATCCGTCGCGTTTGTCCAGTGCGCCGGTTCCAGGGACGACAAACATCTTCCTTACTGTTCCGCTGTCTGCTGTGCGGCTTCCTTCAAACAGGCGAACTATGTTCGTACGCAGTACCCGGACGCCGACATTACAATTTTCTATATCGACCGCAGAGTGCCGGGCCGGCTGGAGGACTTTCTCCAAAAGCTCGGCGAGGATGAAAAAACGAAATTCAATAAGGGGAAGGTCGCAAAGGTGGAAGAGGATCCGGCGACCGGCAGCCTCAAAGTTACCGCCGAAGACATGATCGGCGGCAACAGGATGGAACAGAAATTCGACCTTGTTGTCCTTGCCACAGGCATCGTACCTCAAACGGGCGGGTTGCCTTCCGGTTTCCAGCCGGATGAGTTTCAATTTATAAATAATGGTTCGGAAAAGCCTGGTTTATACGCCGCCGGATGTGTGCGGCGGCCCGGGGAAGTCTCCTCTGCACTCCAAGACGCTACCGGCGCAGCGCTCAAGGCTTTTCAGTGTGCCGTAAGGAGCGCTCGCCATGGATAAGAAGTTAGGGATTTATATCTGCAGCGGATGTTCGATCGGGGATTCCCTGGATACTGAAAGTCTGGTAAAAGTTGCCACAGTCGAGGGGAAAGCGGCCTCCTGCCGGGTACATCCATTTCTTTGCAGCGAGGAAGGCGTCAATCTGATCCGGAAGGATCTTGCGGACGAGACGGTAAACGCCGTTACGATAGCTGCCTGCTCGCCGCGCGTAAAAACAGAAGCTTTCTCGTTCGATCCAACCATGGTTCTGGAACGTGTAAATCTTCGGGAACATGTCGTCTGGTGCCAGACTCCCAATAACGAAGATACACAGATGATGGCCGAAGATTACCTGCGTATGGGAATTGCCAAGGCCCGGAGGATGGAGCCGCTCGAACCGGTTTCGGAAACGATTTCAAAAAAACTCCTGGTTGTGGGCGGCGGCGTAACCGGATTGACGGCCGCGCTTGAATCCGCAAATGCCGGGTACGCGGTTATCCTGGTCGAACGCGAGGATGCATTGGGCGGGTATGTTGCAGGAGTCAAATCACGCTTTCCGGGTCATCCTCCCTATGCGGAGACGCTCCAGGAAGGGATTCAGGATAAGATAGATGCGGTGCAGTACCACCCGAAGATCCAGGTTCTGACTTCAGCACACATCGACAAAACCAAAGGACAGCCCGTCATGTTCGACGTTGAAATAGATGTCGGCGGATCGGTCATGACCGACCGGGTGGGGGCTATTATTCAGGCAACGGGTTGGAAGCCCTACGATCCTTCAAAACTCGGGCACCTGGGCTACGGTACAACTCCGGACGTCATTACAAATATTGAATTTGAAGAAATGGCCGCAAAAGGCAGGATTTTCCGCCCGTCAAACGGGAAGCCGGTCGAGAGTGTTCTGTTTATCCAGTGCGCCGGCTCCAGAGACAAGGATCATCTGCCTTACTGTTCGTCCGTGTGCTGCATGACCACCCTGAAACAGGCGGGATACATACGCGAACAGAATCCGGATGCAAAGATATATGTCGTTTATAAAGATATTCGGACTCCCGGGCAGTATGAAAAGTATTACAAGGCCGCCCAGGAGGATCCCCTGACCTTCTTCACCAAGGGAGAAGTGGTGTCCGTAAGAAAAAAATCTCCGATTGAGCTCGCAGCCACGGTAGCGGACACCCTCCTTGGTGGGGATGTCGAAATAAAAGCGGACCTGGTTGTTCTGGCTGCCGGCATGGTTCCCAACAGCGCGGATGGAGAGGCCATTCGAGCCCTGGAAGACGCGGAATTGAAAGCCCGGACCAGCGACTCGGAAAAGCAGAGAGCGGAAGCGGCCCAAAAAGCGAAAGAACTTCAACGCCATAAAGGGACCGAGATACTGAACCTTACATACCGCCAGGGTCCGGACCTTCCGGTTTTGCGCTATGGATTCCCGGATTCCCATTTCATTTGCTTCCCCTACGAAACGCGCCGTACGGCCATCTACACGGCAGGCGCCGTACGGGCTCCCATGGATTCCACCCACGCGATGGAAGACGCGCTGGGTGCAACCATGAAATCGATTCAGAGTATGGAACTGGCAACGCAGGGCCAGGCGGTGCACCCGAGGGCCGGGGATTTGTCCTTCCCCGATTTCTTCCTCCAGCGCTGCACCCAGTGCAAACGCTGTACCGAGGAATGCCCCTTCGGTTCCCTGGATGAAGACGAAAAAGGAACTCCGAAACCGAACCCCTATCGCTGCAGGAGATGCGGCGTCTGTCTCGGGGCCTGCCCGGAAAGAATTATTTCATTCAAGAATTACTCCGTCGATATGATCGCCTCCATGATCAAGTCGATTGAGATGCCGGATGAAGAGGAGGAGAAACCTCGGATCCTGGTATTTATGTGTGAAAACGACGCCTATCCGGCACTTGACATTGCCGGGTTGCGTCGGTTGAAATATGACGCGAGCGTAAGGGTGATTCCTTTGAGGTGTCTGGGATCCATGAACATCGTCTGGATAGCCGACGCGCTGTCCGGCGGATTTGACGGGATCCTTCTCATCGGCTGCAAGTTCGGCGATGATTACCAGTGCCATTTCATCAAAGGCAGTGAGCTGGCCGATCGCCGCATGGAAAACGTTAAGGAAACGCTCCAGCGCCTGCAGCTGGAATCGGAAAGACTGAAATTAACGCAGCTTTCCATCAACGAGCCCGAAAAGCTGGCCGCTCTCATCAACGAGTTTGCGGATCAGATACGGGAGATCGGACCGAATCCCTACAAGGATATGTAAGATTGCAGTATCAGGTAGTAATACGCTTGAATTACTAATAAAACTTCAGGAGAGAACATGGCCGACAACGGAAACAGAAAAACGGAATTAATCGACCAGCTCGAAAGCGGGCCTTGGCCGAGTTTCGTAAGAGAGATCAAGAAGGCCAGGGAGACCAGCGCAGCATGCGACGATCTCCTCGGACAGCTTGAACTCTCCTACAATCAGAAGGTAGGACATTGGAAGCACGGCGGCATTGTAGGCGTCATGGGGTACGGTGGGGGCGTTATCGGCAGGTACAGCGATGTACCCGATCAGTTCCCCAGTGTCGCGCACTTCCATACCATGCGCATCAACCAGCCTTCCGGGTGGTTCTATACCAGCAAGGCATTGAGAACCCTGTGCGACATCTGGGAACGCCACGGTTCCGGGTTGACCAACATGCACGGATCCACCGGGGACATTATTTTCCTGGGGACCAAAACGGATGAGCTGGAACCGACCTTTGCGGAACTGACGGCAGCCGGCTTTGACCTTGGCGGCTCCGGATCCTGCATGCGGACCCCGTCCGCCTGTGTAGGCCAGGCGCGCTGCGAATGGGCGAACTACGACACGATGAAGGTCTGCAACGCGGTTACGCAAGAGTATCAGGATGAGCTGCATCGTCCGCCCTTCCCGTACAAGTTCAAGGTTAAATGTTCCGGGTGCGCAAACGACTGCGTCGCAGCCATCGCGCGCGCGGATCTTTCGATCATCGGAACCTGGAAAGACGACATCCGGCAGGACGATGCCGCCGTAGCCGAATACGCGGCCAAAGGGGTCGATATCCAGAAAGACGTTTGCGACCGCTGCCCTACGAAATGTATGGATTGGGACGGCTCCAAACTCACAATCAACAACAGGGAATGCGTGCACTGCATGCACTGCATCAACGTGATGCCGAAAGCACTCCGCCCCGGGAAAGAAAAAGGCGCGGCCTTCCTTCTCGGCGCCAAGGCTCCGATTCTTCAGGGCGCCCAGCTTTCTTCGGTCATGGTACCGTTTGTACCCGCCGATGAAATTTTCGAAACAGCGAAAGAGCTTATAAGCCGGGTTTGGGATTTCTGGGATGAATACGGCAATAACCGCGAGCGGGTAGGCGAATTGATCCAGCGCGTAGGAATGTCCAATTTCCTCGACGCCATCGGGCTCGACCCGATACCGGAAATGATCTCCGCCCCGAGAGACAATCCGTACATATTCTTCAAGGAAGAGGAAAAGGCATAGCCAAGCAAACGAAAAGGAGATAAGAATATGGTTGACATGAGTAAAAGAATTACCGATATTGGGCCGCCGAATTACGAGCAGTTCCTTCATCCCGTGATCAAGAAGAATTACGGGCAGTGGAAGTATCATGAATCTCTGGGGCCGGGCCTTCTTTGCCACACCTCCGAGTCCGGCGACAAGATCTATTCCGTCCGTTGTGCGTCTCCACGTTTGCTCGCTATTCAGTCGATTCGCTTTTTCGCCGATATCGCGGACAAATACTGCGACGGATACCTTCGTTTTACGAGCCGCAACAACGTGGAATTTCTGACCGACAAGAAGGATAATGTCGCTCCCATCAAGGACGAACTTCAGAAAGCCGGATACCTCGTCGGCGGCACGAACAACGCCATCAGCAATATCGTACATACACAGGGATGGGTCCACTGCCACTCCGCGGCAACGGATGCCTCCGGTGTTGTCAAATGCGTGATGGATGCCCTGTGCGACCGTTTTACAAGTGAAAATCTTCCGGCGAAGCTCCGGATCTCGTTGGCTTGCTGTTTGAATATGTGCGGCGCCGTGCACTGCTCCGACATAGCGATCCTCGGCGTCCACCGGAAACCGCCCAAGGTCAACCAGGAACAGGTGCCGAAGGTTTGCGAGGTCCCGACCCTGATTGCATCCTGCCCGACGGGAGCGATCCGGCCCGGAACCGAAGGAAGAGTCGTCGATGTCATCGAAGAACAGTGCATGTTCTGCGCCAACTGCTACACGGTCTGCCCGGCCATGCCGCTCAACGATCCCGAAAACGACGGCGTTTCCATCTGGGTCGGCGGGAAGGTAAGCAATGCGCGCACCGCTCCCAAGTTCAGCAAGCTGGCGATTCCCTTCATACACAACAATCCGCCGCGCTGGCCTGAAGTTGTGGATGCAGTCGTGAATATCGTAGACGTCTACGCAAAGAATGCGAAGAAATTCGAGCGCATGGGTGAATGGATCGACCGGATCGGCTGGCCGAAATTCTTCGAGCTGACCGGAATTGAATTCACCCGGTACCATATTGATGATTTCAAGTTTGCCGGAACGACCTATGCGCGTTCCGCTCATTTGAGATACTAGCCGGATTTCCGGAGATTTTTTAACAGAGATCGGCCATTTCCGCTGCTGTGTCTCCCGGTCGGACGCCTTCCGGGAGACGCGGCAACGGGCAATAACTTAAGGCTCGTCCTGTTGGAACAGGCCAAGCCTGTTCCAACGGATCTCGGTCGATTTCGATCAATTAACATCAATTGCTGGGATTGAATCGATGGGTTTATTTAAAGAAGTAAAGAAGCCTCAAATTCGGCAGACTTCGGCCGGCGGAGCGGAAATCAGCCCTCTGCGGCCGAGGTATACAGAGAAAACTCCGCCGTGCATTTCACACTGTCCGAACGAAGCCGATATCCGGGGCTGGCTTACGACAATCGCCCAGGCTGAAGCGTACGGCAGGACGAACGAAGAGGCCCTGGAAGCGGCGTGGCAACAGATCACCGACCGCAATCCGTTTCCCGCTGTTTGCGGCCGTGTATGCCCACATCCCTGCGAGGCGGACTGCAACAGGAAAAACAAAGACGGTGCCGTGTCCATTAATGCCATGGAACGTTTCGTGGGCGATTTCGGCATCGAAAAAGGGCTGAAACTGACCACGCTTTCCGAGGAAAAACATTCCGAGAAAATCGCGATTATAGGATCGGGACCCGCCGGATTGTCCTGTGCCTACCAGCTCGCTCGCCGGGGTTATCCGGTAACGGTATTCGAGGCATTCAGTCAGCCCGGCGGCATGCTCCGTTACGGCATCCCGAAGTATCGACTTCCCAGGGAAGTTCTGGACGCTGAAATTCAGAAAATCCTCGACGTCGGCGTGGAACTGAAATGCAACGTCGTTGTAGGAAAGGACATTACTCTCGACCAACTGCGCCGGGAGTACAAGACCATATTCGTCGGCATAGGCGCGCATAAGGGCTACAGCTTGGGAGTCCCCGGGGAAGACGCATCCAATGTGTTTACCGGAACGGAATTTCTCAACAAGGCCAACAGCGGCGAACCCGTGGAGATAGGAAAGAAGGTTGTCGTAATCGGCGGCGGGGATACCGCCATTGATGCCGCCAGGGTCAGCAAGCGGCTGGGCGCCGATGTTACGATCCTGTATCGCCGCACCAGGAACGAGATGCCGGCGATCGCTCCCGAAATCGACGGTGCGCTGGAAGAAGGCATTCAAATTGAATTCCTGTCGAATCCCACCGAAGTTATCCGGAACAACGGAACGGCCGTCGGATTGAAATGCATTCGGATGGAACTCGGCGAACCCGATGAATCCGGGCGGCGCCGCCCAGTACCCAAAGAAGGCAGCGAATTTGAAATTGACGCCACCGCCGTCATTGCCGCAATCAGTCAGGAACCCGACTTCAGACCGGTCGAAGAGTTGCACGAAGGCAAGGACTGGATCAAGGCCGACGAGTGGGGAGCTACCAAGAGCACCGGTATTTACGCGGGCGGAGACGACCTTTCGCTCGCACTTGTCGCAACGGCGGTTTACCAGGGCCGTATGGCCGCCCAGGCCATTGATGCACACATGAGGGGCGAGGAACCGAAGAAACCGGCCAAGAAACCTGCAGCCGACAAGGTTCTACTTGACTGGTACCCGGAAGCCGCGCGGCACGACCGGCAGCATGTTCCGGTGCAAGAGCGCGAAATGGATACGGAGATCGAATGCGGTCTCACAATGGAAGAGGCCCTGGATGAAGCTAAAAGATGCATGTCCTGCGGCATGTGTATGGATTGCGAAACCTGCTGGATGTATTGCACCAATAACTGCTTCCTCAGGCTGCCTAAAGGCGAGCATTACAAAATAAAGATGGAGGTCTGCAACGGCTGCAAGAAATGTGCTGAAGCTTGCCCGTGCGGCTACATCGATATGGTTTAAACGGATGCCGGACCCGGAAGGAATAAAACCTGCCGGTCCCGTGCATCCCGATACAAAAGAGTATTTGTTGCAGACAGGTATTCTAATAAAACATTCATTACAAGGAGTGTTCAGTTATGCCTACATTTGAAGTTGACGGAAGAACCTATCAGGTGGACGAAGACGGTTTCCTCGAAAATCCC
This sequence comes from uncultured Acidobacteriota bacterium, assembly GCA_964586015.1. Lineage (GTDB taxonomy): Bacteria > Acidobacteriota > UBA6911 > UBA6911 > UBA6911 > UBA6911. The sequence goes on from CAZPHK010000010.1 coordinate 15,904, forward strand.
GAAATCTGGGACGAGAATGTCGCCAAAGACTTCGCTTCCTCTGAAGGAGTCGATGAACTGACGGAAGATCACTGGAAAGTGATCAACTATATCAGGAAATATTACATCGAATTCGGCATTGCCCCGATGATCCGGAAGCTCTGCAAGGAAAGCGGATTCAAATTGAATGAAATTTATCAGCTCTTTCCGTCGGGGCCGGCCAAGGGCGCGTGTAAACTGGCAGGTTTGCCGAAACCGACAGGCTGCGTCTAATAACGCCTCGATTCCGCAGCCAGGCTCTACACCCCAGCTGCTATCCGTGAACAGCATGCGTAAATCCGGGATTTTGCATTGCTGCGAGCATCATGCGTGGCTGCAGTGGATTTTAGGGGTAGAGAACTGCTGTTGCCGCAAATATTTATTGCTTTGCATGCGGGAGAACTGCGGTGACCTCTAAAGGTTTGCCTTTTTCAGCATCGCTGGCGAATCGAAGGGACAGCCTTGTAAAAAAATGGTTCGACGGGATTGTTCAGGCGTATCCCGAATCCACAACAAGGTTTCTGGCCCAGGAAAAGGACCCTTTTCGAAATCCAGTCGGGCATACGTTGAAAGAAAGCCTTTCGGTTTTGTTTGATAAACTCATTCAGCCGAAAAACCTGACATCGCTGACGCCCGAATTGAACGATATCGTGAAAATGCGCGCTGTTCAGGATTTTACTGCCGGCCAGGCGGTAGCCTTTCCTTTTCTGCTTAAGAAAATACTTCGCAAGGAATGTGCAGCCGATATTTCACGTTGTCCGGATGAGTTTGTGGATCTGGAGGCAAGGATAGACGAAATGGCTGTCCTTGCCTTCGATTTGTTCATGGCAAGCCGTGAGCGACTCTTCGAAATCAAATACAACGAAGCCAAGCGAAGTTTATTCATGTTGGAAAAAATTCAGCAGAACGGAAATCCGAGATAATAGCTTAAAACGAGGTGACAATCGATGGCTGCATTCTATTCGCTGATTCTGGTCCTGCTTCTGAGCATTGCCGGCTACTTCGGCGGTTCGGCCGCAGGAACACTTTTCGGTATTATCCTGCCGTATGCGGCGATCGCTGTTTTTCTTGTCGGTCTGGTATGCCGTATTTTTCAATGGGCGAATGCCCCGGTCCCTTACCGCATTACCACTACCTGCGGTCAGCAGAAAACCCTGCCCTGGATTAAATCGAGCCGCCTGGACAATCCCTCATCAGGGTTGGGAACCGTGATACGGATGGCGCTGGAAATCCTGTTATTCCGTTCCCTGTTCCGCAATACCAAGGCGGAGATAAAGGACGGCCCGCGCCTGGTCTTCAGCGAAAGCAAATTTCTTTGGCTTGCCGCCCTGGCCTTCCACTGGACCTTTTTATTTATTCTTCTGAGGCATCTGCGGTTTTTCCTTGAACCTGTCCCGGGCTTCGTGTTGATTGCGCAGGAACTGGACGGTTTTTTCCAGATCGGCACCCCCATACTTTATATGACGGATCTGATTATCGTAGCCGCCCTGGCCTTTCTCCTTGTCCGGAGGCTGACCGATACCCAGATCCGCTACATTTCTCTTTTCGCGGACTATTTCGCCCTGTTCCTGCTGCTTGGGCTGGCTCTGTCGGGAATCTTTCTTCGTTATTTCATTAAAACCGATATCTCCAAGATCAAGGAGCTGGCGATGGGACTGGTCACTTTTTCTCCGACCGTCCCGGCCGGTTTGTCCCCGATCTTTTTCATGCATATATTTCTGCTCAGCATCCTTGTTGCCTATTTCCCTTTCAGCAAATTGATGCATATGGGAGGAGTTTTCCTCAGTCCGACGAGGAATCTGGCCAACAACAACCGTATGAAGCGGCACATCAATCCCTGGAACTATCCCGTAAAAGTCCACACCTACGAGGAGTGGGAAGATGAGTTCAGGGACAAAATCAAAGCTGCCGGTTTACCACTTGATAAGGTATAGTCTATGAGCGAAGAAACCCCTAGTCCTGAACAACTGGCACAAGTCGATTACAAACCTCCCAAAAAGAGCTGGCTGGATCCGACCGTCGAATTCCGGAAAGGCACGTTCTGTTACAGCGGAGTCGCCAAGCATGTAAAATATCTGGATCTGCCGAATCCCAGGGAATGGCAGCCGACCGACTCGGACTGGAAACTGCCGCCCGACTGGAAGAAAATCATCCTGGACGGGATGAAGGATAGACTGGAAAAATATCGTTCTTTCCGACTGTTCATGGATATCTGCGTGCGCTGCGGCGCCTGTGCCGACAAATGCCACTTTTACATAGGTTCCGGAGATCCCAAGAACATGCCGGTCCTGCGCGCGGAACTCCTGCGGTCGGTATACCGAAGGTATTTCACAACCGCAGGAAAACTCGGCAAACTTGCGGGAGCCAGGGATCTCGATGAAGACGTACTCAAGGAGTGGTTCTACTACTTCTTCCAGTGCACGGAATGTCGCCGCTGCTCCGTCTTTTGCCCTTACGGGATCGACACAGCGGAAATCACCATGATCGGCCGGGAATTGCTGAACCTGGTCGGGTGCAATATTAACTGGGTAATCGAGCCGGTATCCAACTGTTTCCGCACCGGGAACCATCTCGGGATCCAGCCTCACGGCTTCAAGGACAGCATGGAGTTTGCCGCGGACGACCTGGAGGAAATCACAGGGATAAGGGTGGACGTACCGATTAACAAAAAAGGCGCGGAAATCCTGTTCATAGTTCCTTCAGCCGACTACTTCGCTTCGCCGCACTATTACACGCTTCTCGGGTACATGCTTCTCTTTCATGAAATCGGACTGGATTACACTTACAGCGCGTATGCATCCGAAGGCGGGAATTTCGGCCTGTTCACCTCCCATGAAATGATCAAGCGCCTGAACAACAAAATTTACGCCGAAGCGAAACGGCTGGGCGTGAAATGGATACTGGGCGGCGAATGCGGCCATATGTGGCGCGTGATGCATCAATACATGGATACCATGAACGGACCGGCCGATTTCCTCGAGGAGCCGGTATCGCCCATCACGGGCACACGGTTCGAAAACGCCCTGACGACAAAGATGGTCCACATCTGCGAGTTTACGGCGGATCTCATTAAGAACAACAGGCTGAAAATCGACCCAAGCCGGAATAATCACAGGAAAGTTACATTCCATGATTCCTGCAATCCGGCAAGAGCGCTGGGCCTGTTCGAAGAACCCCGATACATTCTGCGCAGCGCGTGCAATTATTTCCATGAAATGCCTGAGAACACAATCCGTGAACAAACCTTCTGTTGCGGGGCGGGCGCCGGGCTGGGAACCGACGAAAACATGGAAATGCGGATGCGGGGCGGATTCCCGCGCGCAAACGCAGTCAAATACGTCCATGACAAGTATGGCGTGAATATACTGACATGCATTTGTGCCATCGACAAAGCAACGCTGCCCACCCTTATGGATTACTGGGTGCCGGGAGTAGAAGTCGGCGGGGTGCACGAGCTTTTGGCCAACGCTCTCGTCATTGAAGGTGAGCGCGAACGGACAACCGATTTGCGCGGAGATGAAATGCAACAATCAGGAGCTGAGACAACCGATGCGTGATCGAAGCCTTATCTATCTGGGCCTGTTGGTATTCCTGGTGGTCGTCACTTTGCCCTTTACCTACAATCTCATTGCCGGGTCGGGCTCCATGCCGGAACTCGAATATCCCAAGAACGAAACGCAGTGCGTGGAATCCAGGGAATTCATGAGAAGCTCGCACATGCAGCTGCTGATCGACTGGCGTGAGAGCCTGGTAAGGGAAAATATCCGGACATATACGGGTATTGACCACAGGACTTTCAATATCAGCCTTACGAACACATGCCTTGCGCAATGCCATACCAGTAAAGCGGATTTCTGCGACCGGTGTCACGGCTATACGGGAGTGCAGGAGCCTTACTGTTGGGATTGCCACATCGACCCGGAACAACTGGAGCGGAGCGCGCGATGATTATCAGTCGAAAGAAATTTTTGAAGCTTACGGGGATTTCCATGCTGGCGGTTACGGGAAAGAAACTGACGGAGCCCCTTGCAGGAGCCATGCAATCCACTCCACTATCGTCGTCCGAGGCTCTGACCGCGGGCAGATGGGCGATGGTCATCGATCTGGAGAAATGCTCCCTGGAAGAGGGTTGCACGAAATGTATCGACGCCTGTCATCTGTGCCATAATGTTCCCAAAATCGACAGCAGTGCCCATGAGATCAAGTGGATCTGGAAAGACGAATTCAAACATGCCTTCCCATCCGCGTATAGCGAGTACCTGGCTCCCAAAATCGATTCTCTGCCCGCCCTGCTCCTTTGCAACCACTGCGACAATCCGCCTTGCGTCCGGGTGTGCCCGACGAAAGCAACCTGGAAAAGGGAAGAAGACGGAATCGTCATGATGGACTGGCACCGCTGCATCGGCTGCCGCTATTGCATGGCGGCCTGCCCTTACGGTTCCCGCAGCTTCAACTGGATCGACCCGAGAGAGTACATCGCGGAAGAGGATCCGGATTTCCCCACCCGAACCAAGGGTGTCGTGGAAAAATGCACTTTCTGCGACTCACGGCTTGCAAAAGGGAAACTGCCGGCATGCGTGGAAGCCTGCCCGCAGAATGCTATATATTTCGGTGATCTAGACGATGCCGGTTCGGAAATCAGACAATTATTGGAGTCTGAATACACAATCCGGCGCAAACCAGAGCTCGGCACCAACCCCGAGATTTTCTATATCGTATGAGGCGCTTCTCATGTTCATGTTTGAAAAAGCACTAACGGGAAGTCGGAAGTACTGGTACTGGATTCTTTGCCTGATGGCCGTCGTATTCCTGGGATTCCTTGCCTACCTCCGGCAGCTGGATGTCGGACTGGGAATCACGGGGATGACGCGGGATGTCACGTGGGGCATCTACATAGCCCAGTTCACCTTTTTCGTTGGAGTCGCGGCTTCGGCGGTCATGGTGGTCCTGCCTTATTACCTGCACAGCTACAAAGCCTTCGGCAGGGTCACAATACTGGGGGAATTCCTGGCCATTTCGGCCGTGAGTATGTGCATGCTGTTCATCTTCGTCGACATGGGCCAGCCCACGAGGATCATGAACGTGCTGCTGCACCCGACACCAAACTCCCCTATGTTCTGGGATTCGGTCTCACTCGGAGGATATCTCCTGCTCAACGCCGTCATTGCATTGATAACCCTCGGAGCCGAAAGGAAAGGCATCGCTCCTCCAAAATGGATCAAACCGATCATTATCATCTCCATTCCGTGGGCTATCAGCATTCATACCGTAACAGCCTTCCTCTACAGCGGGTTGCCCGGACGCTCTTTCTGGTTGACGGCCATTCTTGCACCCCGCTTCCTGGCATCCGCGTTTGCATCCGGGCCTGCTCTCCTGATACTTCTGTGCCTGTTGATACGGAAGCTGACCCGCTACGATGTCGGGCAGGACGCCATTCGCAAACTGGCGGTAATCGTGACTTACGGAATGCTTCTGAACGTTTTCTTCCTTCTGATGGAAATATTTACGGCGTTTTACAGCGGCATCCCGGAGCATATGGAGCACTTCCGGTACCTGTTTGTCGGATTGGAAGGGCACCACGCACTGGTGCCGTGGATGTGGACATCGGTAATCCTTGCGGCGATCTCCCTTGTGCTCCTCCTGACTCCCAGTATCCGAAACAACAGGAAGTGGCTGCCCGTGATCTGTATTATCGTATTTCTGTCGCTCTGGATCGACAAAGGCCTCGGACTGATTGTCGGTGGATTCATTCCTTCCCCACTGGGAGCCATAACGGAATATGCCCCCACGTTTTACGAAATTGCAATAACGTCGGGAATCTGGGCCCTGGGATTTCTTATGATCACGATCTTTTACAAGATCACCCTTTCAGTGCGTGAGGGTTTTTCGAAATAATTCCGGCATCTGAAGAGAGACGGCGTCGGGCGTTGGAGTAAAGAGCGTGGCCGGAAAAGCAACAGAGAACGCAAACGGGTCCGCTTCCCGTACGTTGCTTCAGATGAGGTAAAAAAATGGCCATTATAACCATATCCAGGGGCTCCGCAACCGGCGGTCTGCTGCTCGCGGAGGGCCTTTCCAAAGCTCTGAACTACAAACTCGTCCGGCGGGAGGATATCCTCCAGGGCACGGCCAAGTTCGGGGTTGAAGCGGCAAAACTGGAAAAATTCCTTTTCGGCCCCCCCACTTTCTCCGATGATTTCAAACAGGATATACGGAATTACATCGCCTTTTTTCAGGCGGCACTCTGCGAATACATACAGAAGGACGATGTGATTTACCTTGGAAACGTCGGACACATGCTGCTTCGGGACATTGAATGCATCCTGAGAATCCGCCTTATAGCCCCGCTGGAATTCCGGATAAGAATGTTAATCGACCGTGGACAGATGACCCGCGAAGAGGCTTCGGCATACATAGAGAAGATTGATGCGCAGCGCAGGGCCTGGACGCTGTTCCTGTATGGAGTAGACTGTCTGAATCCCGCGCTCTATGACCTGACGATTAACCTGGAAAACATGAATATAGACACTGCCGTGAATATTGCGGCGACAGCCGCCAAACATAAAAGACTTACCGAAACCGTGCAGTGCTTCGAATCCTTCGATAATATGCTGCTGGCCTCGAGAACCAGGGCGGAACTCGCAGCGGACCCGCGGCTGGCTTCATTCGAAATTGAAGTCGAGGCCGATGCCGCATTCGCAACCGTTTCCCTCGAGGGGAAGCTGCCTTCCGACCTGATCGATCATGCCGTTGCTGTTGTGGGAAATATCCCCGGGGTGAACAAGGTCGATACAGGCGGTATCGAAAACATTGAACCGATCGGGTAACCCGCATATCCCGCGCTACTCCGCCTCCCCGGCGGCGCGCAACAGGCCCTCGATCCACGACGGCGACGCAAGCGCGTGCAGGTGCAGGTAGCTTGCCACCACGTTTTTGTAGAGAAGGCCGTCGCGCCCGTTCCCCGTCCCGGTCCCCCTTTTAACCTGGAAAACCGTATCGATGGCTTCTGCCGATTCCAGCCTCGAATAGTGGAATTCATGTCCGCGCAGGACGGTGCCGGCCGGCAGAAAAGGATTGGAGCGGTCCACGACAACTTCTTCATATCCATGACCTGCAGGTTTATGATCCACCATAATATCCACAGGGAAAACACCGGCCATTGGATACCGGTTATTCTGCCAGAGCAACGACCGGGAGAGAAATATCAGGCCGCCGCACTCCGCCCACACAGGCAATCCCTTCCGCGCGGCCTGCAGTACAGACCGGCGAAAAGATTCGTTTGCGGATAACATTGCAGCATGAGTTTCGGGGAAGCCGCCGCCGATATAGAGACCATCCAGATGTTCGGGAAGCGCGCTGTCACGCACCGGATCGACCGGAACCTTCACCGCTCCGTAACGAGTGATCTCTTCAAGATTTTCCGGGTAATAGAAGGTGAAAGCGGAACTCCGGAAAATCCCTATTCTCAGGCCGGGTTTCGGAGCGAACGATTCGTCGCCTTTCTCGGTCTCTGCTTCGAGCGGCTCGGCTTTTTCCGCAATCAGAAATAATCGTTGCAGATCCACCGACTCCCCGACAATATCCGCCGCCCGGTCAATCGATTCCCTGCTCTTCCGGTGCTCTTCCGGCGTCACCAGACCGAGATGCCGGCTCGCCAGAAGTTCGTCCGTAACCCGCCTTATCGCGCCCAGGACAGGAACTCCGGTACTGTCTTCGATGGAGGAGCGAATCAGCGCCTCCTGACGGGATGTCGCTACACGGTTCAGAATCACCCCCGCCAGGGCAACATTGCGATCCAGCGACTGCAGGCCCACTACCAGGGCTGCAACGGTACGCGTGATTTTTATAGCCGGGATAATGACGATTACAGGAACTTTGAGCAATTTCGAGAGTTCCGCCGAGGAGTGGGTTCCCGCGGCGTCTTCCCCGTCGTACAGCCCCCGATTCGCTTCAATCAGGTTGATGCCGTCGCTCACGGCATGCTTCACAAAGGACTCCGCCACGACCCGGGGACCCATCATCCAGGTGTCGAGATTGCGCGCGGGATTGCCCGCTGCGATCCCGAGCCAGGCCGGATCGATATAATCCGGCCCTTTCTTAAAAGGCACGACCGTTTTCCCCCTGCGCCGCCAGACGGTCGCGAGTCCCAGACTGACCAGGGTTTTCCCGCAATCGCCGCTGATTCCGGCCAGCATCAGCCGGGGCAGGTGAATTTTATTCATAAGGGCAATATAGTACCATGTTTATGAAATAAATCCCTTTACCGCTTATCTAACAAGAGTAGGATCGCATGGAATCCGGGCCGGCATTCCGATGCGGGTTAATATGAAAATGTTTTATTCTATGTATTTTACAGGTATAAAAGGAACTGTACGGCAAGGGATGCCGTAATTGAAAAGAACCGGGATGGGGAAAAATGAAATCACTTGTTTTACTGTTTTTGCTGTTACTGCCCTTTGGTTCCAAGCCGGAAGGAACCCTGGACCGGGCGATCGATCTGTTCGGAAAAGGAGAGTACCGGAAAGCCGGCGATCTTTTGTCGACGGCGGACGATTCGCCGATCGCTTCGGCTGAAATCAAATTCTGGCTGGGCAGATCCTTTCTGAAGCTTCGCGAATGGGACGAAGCCGTACAGCAATTCGAAAAGGCGGTTCAGATGGAGCCGTCCAGAGCCGAATATCATCTCTGGCTCGGGCGGGCTTACGGCGCCCGTGCGGAAAACAGCTTTATAGGCTTCACCGACGCCCGCCGGGTCATAAGAGAATTCAAGAAAGCGAGTGAACTGGATCCGGAAAGCATATCTATCCGGTTCGATCTGCTTGAATTCTACGCCCAGGCGCCCGGAATCGTCGGGGGGGGCAAAGACAAAGCCTGGGCCGAAGCGGAGGCGATATCAAAACTGAACCCCGTAAGAGGCTATACGGCGCGCGCTACAATCTACGAACGGGAGAAAAAATGGGATCTGGCCGAGAAGGAGCTGATGCAGGCCACCGTGGACTATCCGTCCGATGCCGATGCGCACAAGGACCTGGCGCAGTTTTTCCTCGACCGCAAGAATTATGAACGCGCTTCGGAATGCGCCCGTAAAGCACTGGAACTCGACCCCCTTTCCAACCAGTCCCGATTTATCCTGGCAGTATCGCACATACAGCTTGGACGGGATCTCGACAGAGCCCGGGAAACACTTCTGGATCTGACCGCGAAACCTCTTGGGGACGCAAGCCCCTCATTCGAAGATGTTTACTATTGGCTGGGAATCTGTTATTTCGTTAACGGCGAGAAGGAAAAATCAAAGGACGCGTTTGAATCCGCTCTCGCCTACAATCCCGATTACAAGAAGGCAAAAAATTATCTGAAAATACTGAAGTAACGCCGCGGAATATTACAAAGGCAGGCGTTTCCGAATCGATTGTCCGCATCCATCAAGGCGGATTGCGTACACTGACGGATCCGGCGCCGATGTTTGGGCCGGCACGCATACTAAACAAAAATCACTGGGGCATTCAGGCATGAATACGATCTTCAGATTATCCTCCATTCTGTTCCTTTTAACCGTTGCCGGAGCCGGATCGGCTTTCCCATCGGAGAATTCCGAAAAGCCCCCCTCCGGGGAGGCAAGGATTTTGACCGTCCAGGAAACGGTTCGGATGGCCCTGTCCCGTTCCCCGGAGATCCTGTTGGCCGAGGCACAAGCCATACGTGCGAGCGAAGCCGTGCGCGAAAGCCGCAGCCTGAACCGGCCGCAGGTGTTCGCGGGCAGCGGTCTTGCCTACAATAACGGAATGCCTCTCAGCATCGAAGGAGCGGCTCCGTCGATATTCCAGGTTCGCATGAGCCAGTCCATTTTAAGCAAGAAAAACAACAATCTTATCCGCGAGTCCGAAGAGGCCGGCAAAAAGAGCGGATTCAACAGGGAATCCGTGGAAAACGATCTGGCTTCAAGAACGGCCTCAGCCTATTTCAGGCTGCACCAGGCACGGAAGATGACCGCACTGGCCCGTGACAGGGTAAAAGCGGCAGAAGCGCAGCGGGAAACGGCGGAAAGTCTGTTCCTGGCGGGGAGAATAAGCCGGGTTGAAAGAAACTCCGAAGATACAGCGGTTTCCTCGGCTCGCCAGCAGCTTCTCATTTTCGAGGAGGAGGCGAACGTTGCCGAAATGGAGCTCAAAGGCTACATCGGACTCGAAGACGCGGTTTCCATTCACACGTTGGAATTTCAAGTCAAGTTTCCTGCACTGGAAAACGATGCGGAAGCCCTTTACCGGCAAGCCCTGGAAAACGCTCCTGAAATACGGCAGGCGGAGGCCGACATCCGTGCCAGGGAATTTCACCTGGAAGCGGAAAAAGGGGAACGCCTGCCGAAACTGGACATTGTCGGACAATACGCCCTGCTCAGCGATTCGAACAACTACACGGATTATTTCAATCGTTTTGAACGCAACAACTACCTCCTGGGACTCTCCATTCAGGTGCCTGTCTTCGACGGATCTCGCACCGGCGCCAGGATAGCCCAGAGTCGCCTGGAATTGTCGGAAGCCGGGTACCGGCTCGAAAACCTGAAGTCGGAGCTGAAACTGGCGACCCTGAAAGGCCTGAGCGCGGTACGGATCGCAAGGGGCGCCAGGGAGCATGCTCAGAATGAAGAGGACGCCGTACGCGAAAGCGTCCGGGCCGATGAGGCGCTGCTGGAAAACGGCCGTGTCAGCCGTAAGGATTTAGAGGAAATCAAAATCCAGCTGTTTCAAAAAGAATTAGCCCGGCTTGAGGCGGAACAGAATCTATTTCAGAGACAACTTGAACTTCTTGGTATAATCGGAAATATTCCGGAGGCTTTTCAATAATTCCCGCCCCGGGAGATGCGCCCGCGAGCAGTGTCTTGACCGGTTTCGGAGAAGCACATGGATGTTAAGCAAACCAGAAGGGTGTTGATTGCCATAGCCCTCGTTCCGGCCCTATGGATTCTTTCGCCCCTCTTCGGATACCGCCAGGCGCCCCCTTCGATTTCTTCAGAACCTCTTTCATTCGATGCCGCCCGGGCCCACCGGACGATCCGGGAATTCGTCACGCAATTTCCCGATAGGGTTTTCGGAAGTTTTGAATCGCGCCACAGCACCGGTTACCTCAACGACAAGCTGGAAAGCCTGGGGTATGAACTGAGCTACACTCAATTCAGCGACAGGATAGCCCGGCGCAAACAGGTGGGACGAAACGTGCTGGGATATAAAGCCGGCGGGGATACGGAGATTATAGCCCTGGCAGCTCATTACGACACGGCTGCAACAACGGTACAGGGCGCCATGAACAACGGATCCGGAGTCGGTGTATTGCTGGAAATAGCCCGCGTACTGGTGGCGAAACCGACCAACAGAAGCATTCTGATAATTTTTTCCGACGGAGGAGAATGGGGGATGCTCGGAGCGCTGGATCTGGCGGCCAATTATGACGAACGCAGCCGGATCGCGGCCGTCCTGTCCCTGGATTATGTGGCAATCGGCGACCTGGGTTCCCTGAGCCTTGAGGAAACCGGGCTGCTTAAAGGATTCACTCCTCCCTGGTACAGGATGCTTGCCCGGGAAGCCGCCGAGGAACAAGGGCTTCCCGTCCTGTCCGAATCGGGATTCAGAGAGCATATTGCACGCACGTTTTACATCCCCCGATCAGACCAGGGACCGTTTCTGAATTTGGGAATACCTGCCGTTAATCTTGGGAGCCGGTCCGTCAACCGGCAACAGGAACTGGCCGTCTCACATTCCCCGCAGGATACAATAGAAAATCTTACCACATCCAGCATTGAAAAATTCGGCCTTGCCGCGGAACGCATCGTTCGCTCCCTGGACGAACTTCCTTCCATTCCCCGGGAGTCCATGGGTTCCTACCGATTGTGGCATGCACTTTTTCTCGGGCCTGAAACGATCCTCATTCTTCACTGCGTGATTATTCTTCCGCTGCTGTTATGCCTCTTTTACTGCATTAAAAACCATCACCGCGACATGAACCCTACGGGAATCGCACGGGAGCTTCTCGCGTTCATTGCCACATACATTCCGTTTCTGATGATTTACTTTCTAATCGGCCTGTTTCGCGTGCTGCGCATGCTGCCGGTCTACACGCTGTATCCGGCGACCGCCAAGGATCCTGTCCTTAACAGTCCGTCCTGGGGTTTACTGGGAGGTATATTCGGGATCGCCGCAATTGTCGCGGGACTCTGTATTCTGTTTTACATGTTTCCGTTCCGGACTTTCCCCAGGCCGGACTTCAACGTTACAAAACCGGTTCTGCTTTGCCTGACGCTGATCACGGCCGTCCTGGCGCTGCTTCACAATTCCTATTGGGCCGTCACATTCCTGACCCTTCCCTGCTGGATCTGGGGCCTTGCGGGTCCCGGCCGCGACCGGAACAAACGGCTGCGGCACTGGATCTGGATTGCGGCCGCCGGTCTTCCCTATTTCATCGTTCCATGGTTTCTGAGGTCTTCGATAGGCATAGACACCAGTCTCGTCTGGTATCAGGCCCTGGCTCTGGACACAGGATTATTTTCCGCTGCAGGCTACTTTCTTGCTACGGCTGCGGTCGCTATCGGCATACGTTTTGGGGTTATCCAGTTGCACGAATCGGCCTGATGCCGCGGAGTTGATGCGGGTTAAGCTGACGCAGGAGAAATTTGGCGGGAAATGAGGGTCAGTCTTCGGGATTCTCCGGTAGCTGCTGGATAATTTCATTCTCGCGCCCGTAGTTATTTTTGCGGGCGTACCGCTCAATCGCCTCTTTATTCGATTTGAGTTCTTCGATCGTTTTCATGCGCTCTGTGTTGCCGCGCTTTAGTGCGTCCACGCGAGCGCGCTGCAGCTGCAACTCCAGGCGGGCCTTCTTCAGTTCGAGATAACCGCCCGGACCGACAAAACTGAGAAGCAGTATTCCTCCGACTATCGTAATGAGGAATATGTAGCACAACTCTTTTTTATGCTTGAGCGAATACTTTATATTGGCCATCTGAAAGCGCGGACATTATCCGTACGCATAAAATCACTATGATTTTATGTATGGGTGCATAATACTTGGGGCCGGGGCAGAATGCAACCATTATCATATTTAGGAAGATATCATGAATGAAATTCTGATTATCAGCACAGCGGACACCATGGATCTGGCTGAAAAAGTCGCTTCGACAATCGTTAAGGAGAGTCTGGCCGCCTGCGTCAACATCGTGCCGGGGATCCGGTCGATTTACCGATGGGAAGGGAAAGTGTGCGATGACGCTGAGTTGCTTCTTCTAATCAAATCATCGGAAGATAACTTCGAATCGGTCCGCAGCCGGATCCGGCAGCTTCACACCTATGACACGCCCGAAGTGATTGCCGTGCCCATCGGTGCAGGAGATCCCGATTACCTGAACTGGCTGCACGCTCAGCTGAAAAGCGGTCCGACGGGGAATGACTAGCCCGCATTTCTCCGTGGATTGATAGGAAATATCTTTGAAAGAACGCCGTAACGTCCCGGACCGGAAGGAAACTACGCGGTGAGGGGACGGCGAAAAAGCAGCGGCCCCGTGAAAAATCTTCAGCAGGAGAAAATCGCGCTTATCAGGACTTTTCTTCCTTCACCTTATCTTCCGGCTTCTCTTCCGGTTCATCGTGCGCGGATTTTATCGCCGATTTGAAGTTCTTGATGCCTTCTCCGAGTCCTTTCCCCAACTGGGGTATCTTATTCACTCCGAAGATGATGATAACAATAACAAGGATGATGATAAGCTCCGTTGCACCCAGGGTAGGAATTGCAAGGATCAGTTCCGGCGAACCCATGGTAGACATGTACACCCCCACAAACAAATATTTCTCAAAGAGTACTTTACAGCCGGATTAATGTCAATCTCGCGAGAAGGTCCATATCTTCCGGCCGCACGGGCGCGGTGTTACAACCCTGTCGTCAGGCTACAACAGAATGCGCTCATTGCCCTGCCGGCGGGTGAATTTTTCACGGTCCAGATACTCGAGCAGCGGTATGGAATGCTTCCGCGTGAGATCCAGGATTTCCTTAAAATCAGCTACGCTGAATTTCATTCCCGGCGCGAACCTGCTCTTTATTTTTTCCTTTATACTGTCGAGCGTGGACCGGTGGTAAACAAAATCTTCCGAAATTTTTACCAGAATCTGCTCCTTGAGCATCCAGTAGAAAATGCGCCGCACCTCTTCGATGTCCTCATTCACGGCGGCTTGAAGCTCCGAAAACGAAGGAGGCTGAAATCCCGATTTTATGTATAAGTCCTCGATTCTTTCTTTCAGACCCTGTCCTTCGGCCGAGAGCTGCACCTCACGCCCGAACAGCGATACGGTCTCCTTCTCTAAAGTAACTTTGCGATTTTCAACGAGCACTTCTAGGCAATGCCTGAAAACTTCCGCCGGCAACCTGTCATAAATTCGTTTGCGCAGTTCTTCCCTGGGGATCCCTTTCTGCAAAGGATTTTTTTCGTGGAAATCGCTTATCCGTTCCAGCGTTTCTTTCTTCAGGGATTCCACCGTTTCCGCCAGGACCAGAATCGGAGATGGAGCCGGAATCATAACCAGGTTTCCCTTATCGGCAAGTTCGGAACACAATTTTTTCAGATCGGGCATGGGCAGGCCGAGAAACGAATCCAGTTCGTTGAGATCCATGGCGCGCCTTGCAGCCGTCCCCAGAAAAACCGGGATTTTATCGGAAAGCCTTCCACGATCCAGATTCATTAAAATATCCGGAATTTTCCTGTCGGTGCTTCTGTGCTTTGAGGGATTCGGGTGCAGTACTTTTCCGCCTCCAATGGTAATGGTCGGTGAAAACCGGCGGATGATGAAAGTATCTCCGTGAAGGCAGAAGACCGGAGCGTCCAGGCGAAGCTGTGCATAGGCGGAATCACCCGGAGCGAGCGTATCCCTTCCCAGTAAAGCCACCCGGGCAAGCACCTCCAGTGTTCCCTGATGGAAACGGACTTTAATCAGGTTTTTCAGCGGCTTCGCGGACGGGAGCAGTTGAAGATGAACGTCGAGTATCTGCGTCTCCCTGAAAACCTTCGGAACCGTCACGACCATTCCGCGTGCGACCTGCGCTAAATCCACACCCTGTAAGTTCACGGCGGTTCTCTGTCCCGCCGTCGCCGCCCCCGTCATTTTGCCGTGTACCTGGACGCCGCGTACTCTTGCCGTCAGCCCTCCCGGAATGAGTTCGACTTCCTCGTCCTTATGAATCTCTCCCGACGTCAACGTCCCCGTCACAACCGTCCCGAATCCCCGAATACTGAAGGAACGGTCTATCGGCAGGCGGAGCAGCCTGTTGGGGGGACGGACAGGAACGGAAAGGGCCATATCATGGATAGCCTTTTTCAGCCGGTCGATACCCTCGCCCGTTTTTGAACTGACGGGAATGATTTCGCAACCTTCAAGAAAGGATCCTTCGGTTGTCTCCAGAATCTCATCCTGTACCAACTCGATCATTTCGGGATCGACCAGGTCGGTTTTGTTGACCACGACAATGCCGGAACGAACGCCGAGCAGACGGCAGATATCGAAGTGTTCCCGGGTTTGGGGCATGATCGACTCATCGGCGGCGATTACGAGCAGGACAAAATCGATGCCCCCCACACCGGCAAGCATGTTTTTTACGAACTTTTCATGCCCCGGTACATCCACGAATCCGACCTGCACGTCATCAAATTCGAGATGCGCGAATCCCAGGTCGATAGTGATGCCCCGCTGTTTCTCTTCTTTCAGCCGGTCTGGATCCACGCCGGTCAGAGCCCGGATCAAGGCACTTTTCCCATGATCGATATGTCCTGCCGTACCAACAATTACATGTCTCATATTCCACCGAGGGGAACTTGCATCTTCCGCTACGGACCCCCATTAGAAATGAGGGCTTGGGCGAACACCAACTTGTCCGGCGTAGCCTGGCCGGATCTTCGATTCGGCTTAGGCGAAGCCGGAAGGTTCGCCCCTACGTTCGACCGCGATTCCAAGGTTAAACTGCACCTACAACAACGAGGCACTATCTTAATCCACAAATCCTCCATTCGCCAGTTGAAGATGCTGCCTCAATTCCGATGTCCATCGGATTTTCTTATGCTAACCTGACGTGATTCAAAAGGATCGACCCATCCTGAATCCCCTTATCGGAATTGAGGTTCGCCTCAATTCCGATGTCCATCGGATTTTCTTATGCTAACCTGACGTGATTCAAAA
>CAZPHK010000010.1:32226-54648 GCA_964586015.1 uncultured Acidobacteriota bacterium
ATCGACCCATCCTGAATCCCCTTATCGGAATTGAGGTTCGCCTCAATTCCGATGTGCGGCGGATTTTAACACGCTAACTTGGTATAATTCAAAAGAACCAACTTATTCATGACTCCCATTGTCGGAATTGAGGTTCGCCTTAATTCCAGGGGTAAGAAACGGTCGTTTCTTTTAAATAACCTCAGCTTTTTTACGCATTTTGCGGCAAATACAGGTATTATTACCCCCTTGATGCAATAAGGGTATAGATATGCTTGATAATTTATCCAAAAAACTTCAGAAAATTCTGAAGAATCTGTCCGGCCAGGGAAGAGTATCGGAGCGTCATATTGACGAGACCGCGCGGGAAATACGCAACGCGCTTCTGGACGCGGATGTCCATTTCAAAATAGCCAAGGAGTTCGTCGAACGGATTAAAAAAAGAGCGCTCGGCCAGGAAATTATTGAATCCCTCACTCCCGGGCAGCAGGTAATCAAAGTGGTCCGGGATGAATTGATCCGACTGCTCGGAGGAGATCAAACCGAGATTCAATTCTCCAAACACCCTCCCAGCGTTTTTCTGATGGCCGGCCTGCAGGGTTCCGGTAAAACCACCACATCCGCCAAACTGGCTCTCTGGCTGACAAAACACAACCATACCCCCCTTCTCTTTTCGGTGGATGTGTACCGCCCGGCCGCGGTCGAACAGCTGCGGATTCTTTGCGAGAACAATCACTTAGGCTATTTCGATGCTCCCGAAGACAGGGATCCCGTCTCAAGAACAAAACAGGGATTACGGCACGCTCAGAACGGGGGGTACGACGTGGTTCTGATCGACACTGCCGGTCGTCTTCACGTGGATGAAGAAATGATGGCCGAGCTCGATCGTATCCGGGAAGCCGCTCCTCCCGTTGAAACTCTCCTGGTAGCGGACGCCATGACCGGCCAGGATGCGGTTCGAAGCGCGAAAGAATTTCACGAACGGTTGAATCTCACTGGAGTCATCTTGACTAAAATGGACGGCGATGCGCGGGGAGGAGCCGCGCTGTCCATTAAAACGGCAACAGGCCGGCCGATCAAATTCATCGGAACCGGAGAAAAGGTCGACGCCCTGGAGCCGTTCTTCCCGGACCGTCTGGCGGGGCGGATCCTTGGAATGGGGGATGTCCTTTCCCTTATTGAGAAAGCGGAAGAGAATGTCGATCGGGAACATGCCGCGGAACTGGCCGAAAAGATCCAGAAGAACGAATTCACCCTCGACGATTTCCGGGATCAGCTGAAGCAGATCCGAAAAATGGGGCCGTTGGACCAGATCCTCGGAATGCTGCCGAATATGGGGCCTCTTCGGGGCTTGAACCAGGTGAAAGTTGACGAAAAGGAACTGATTCATATTGAAGCCATTATCAGCTCCATGACTCCCAGGGAAAGAAGAAACCATCAAATCATTAACGGAAGCAGGAGAAAACGCATTGCCCGCGGCAGTGGACGTCCCGTTCAGGAAATCAACAGGCTTCTGAAGCAGTACGTTGAAACCCGGAAAATGATGAAAAGCCTGAGCAAAGGCATTATGCCGCGCATGCTGCGGGGCATGAAATTTCCGATGCCCTGAGGAATCCAGTCGGAGAAATGCAGGATAATGCCGGGAGTTGAAACCGGTCTTGTTATATGCCAGAATTATATGGAGTTAATCCGCAGGTCCTACGGGTTGCTTGTAAGAACGGCGGTTTGAGATCTGTTAACAAGAGGAGGAGATTTGTTAAGAATACGTTTATCGCGCAAGGGCGCTAAAAAGAAGCCTTTTTATCGAGTTGTGGTAATGGAGCGGAGACAGAATCGGGATGGGAGTTTCGTTGAAATTGTCGGGCATTACGACCCGACATCGAATCCTCCGTTAATTGATCTGAAAATGGACAGAATACGTCACTGGCTCGAATGTGGTGCGCAACCCTCGGAGACGGTTAATTCTCTTATGAAAAAATCCGTCGCCTCCACACCAGTCGCTGCCGGTTAACACACGTTGTTCCCATCTTCGTTGCTGTACTCCGATTTGCTTCCGGGCTATATGATTGGATGGTCTCGAAGGAGAAGCGGATATGAAAGAGCTTGTTGAAATGATCGCGAAAGCACTTGTGGACAACCCCGAGCAAGTTACGGTAACCGAAGTTGAGGGAGAACAAACCACCGTTCTGGAACTAAGAGTAGCACCCAGCGACCTTGGCAAGGTTATCGGCAAACAGGGGCGAACCGCCCGATGCATCCGAACCCTTCTTGGAGCGGCAGGCATGAAGCTTAAGAAACGGTTCGTTCTGGAAATTTTGGAATAGTGGAGCCGAAAGAACCTTCTTCTTTCATCACAATCGCTCGAATTGTCAGGACTCGGGGGAACAAGGGCGAAATTCTGGTTGAGTCGCTCACGGATTTCCCTGACCGCTTCGATACTCTTAAAGAAGTCTGGCTGGAGTTCGAGGACGGCAGTCTGCAAAAAAACGCACTCGATTTTACCTGGGAGCACAAAGGACGCAGGATATTTAAATTTACCGGCATCGATACAATCAGCTCCGCTGAAAAACTCATCGGTTGCCTTGTACAAATCCCCCGGGACGAGGCAGTCCGGCTTCCGGCAGGAACCTATTTCGACCACGACCTTGTCGGCTGCTCCGTCGACGACACCCAAGGGAAACATTTAGGATTTGTGGAGGATATCCTCAGGATTTCCGGCAACAATCAGCTGGTCGTAAAAAATGGAAGCAGAGAATTTCTTATCCCTGCCGTGGAAAGAATCTGCACGCGTATCTCTATAGAGAAAAAACAGATATTAGTGGATCCGCCGGAAGGATTATTGGACCTCGATCAATGATTTTTGATATTATAACCGTTTTTCCCGAAATGTTTACCGGGGTTCTTGAATACGGTATTTTACATCGCGCCAGGCAGTCCGGGCTGGCGGATGTTCGGATCGTCAACCTGCGGGATTTTACCCGGGATCGCCATCGATCCGTAGACGATCGCCCTTATGGAGGCGGAGAAGGGATGGTATTGATGCCCGCTCCGCTGTTCGAGGCAATCGAATTCTGCCGCGATAGAGACAAAAATTCGGACAGCCGGGTCGTGCTTCTGACTCCTCAGGGGAAAACCTGGTCCCAAAAATATGCGACAGAATTCTCTACAATTTCGCATCTAATACTGATTTGCGGCCGATACGAAGGAGTGGACCAAAGAGTAATAGATTGCCTCGTAGACAGGGAAATCTCCATAGGGGATTTCATACTGACGGGAGGAGAAATTCCGGCGATGGTCGTCCTGGATTCCGTCGTCCGATTACTGCCGGGAGCTTTAAGCAAGTGGGAATCGGCCGTTAATGAAAGCTTTTCGACCGGATTATTGGATTACCCGCAATATACTCGGCCGGCGGAATATCGAGGACATCAGGTTCCGGAGGTACTTCTTTCCGGGAATCATGAAAAAATTGAAAAGTGGCGAAAACAAAAAGCTCTGGAAAAGACAAAACAGGTTCGCCCCGAGCTTCTTGAAAAAAATAGCCAAAACTAAGGAGCACTTGTCATGGATTTGCTACGGGCAGTCGATAATACTCAAATCAGAACCGATCTTCCCAGCTTCCGCCCGGGAGATACGGTACGGGTTCATGTAAAGATCAAGGAAGGGGAGAAATTCCGCATCCAGGTTTTTGAAGGAGTCGTCATCGCTCAGAAACGGAACGGCGTTTCTTCAACCTTCACGGTCCGGAAAGTTTCCTCCGGATACGGCATTGAACGGATCTTTCCCGTGAACTCGCCGATCATCGAGAAGCTGGAGGTTGTGAAGAGCGGGAAGGTGCGTCGGGCGCGATTATACTATCTTCGTGGACGCCGCGGGAAAGCCGCCAGATTAAAGGAAGTCGGTAGAGGCGAAAGAAAGCTTAAAACCGAATCCTAGATGCCGGCGGGTTGATGTTTGCGGGCAACCTTTTGATACGGATGTATCATTGGCGGACGTCGGGAATTATTTGAAGGACCAGTTTCAGGGAGGATATGGTGGCCGCTGATAGCAAGGCAAAATATCAAAACGAAGCCGAGAAATACATGCTTCAGGGAAAGATAAAGCAGGCTATCGGCGAATATGCGAAGATTGTACAGAATGATCCTGAAGATGTCCTTACGCTGAACACGATGGGGGACCTTTACCTTACGATAGGAAACACTGCCGAAGCGAATAACTGCTTCGTCAGGGTCGCGGACAATTACGTACGCAACAACTTCTTTCTCAAAGCCATCGCAGTTTACAAAAAAATTCTCCAGGCGGATCCTCAAAACCTGGAAATTAACGCAACCATTGCCTCCCTCTACGCCCAGCAGGGACTGAATACCGACGCCTGCAATCAGTACCTTCGACTCGCGAAATTATACGAACAGTCCGACGACACCAAGGAAATCCTCAAAACCTACCAGAAAATCATCGAGCTGGATCCTGCAAACGCAGCCATTCAAAGAAAACTGGCCGAAGCTTATCTCGCCGGGGATGACAAGGGAAAGGGCCGGGAGCATCTTCTTTCAGCCGCGCGCGCACTGGTTAAATCAGGCAATCCCAGGGAAGCAATGCATTGTTTCGAACAGGCGGACCAGATCGACCCCCTGGATACAGACGGGCTGAAGGATTTCCTGGAATGCTGCCTGAAGACCGATAACATTGCCGCCATTCTCGAAAAGTTGAAGCAACTGCTGGAGGCGGATCCGGATAATCTCGATATCAAGGAAATGCTGGGGCGAGTTCATTTAGCCGGGAAAGAGCCAGAAACAGCCGCGGATATCCTGAAGACGGTAGTCTCTACGGACGAGTCGCGCTACAATTCATTAATACCCGCCGTTGAGGCATTCATTGATCTGGAAAAGTACGACCAGGCGACGGAATGCCTGGCGTCCATAATTCCGATTCTGATCACCCGTCGTGAAACGGTTCTCGCAACGAAACACCTTGAGCAGATACTGGGACATTGTCCCACTCATCTGCCGGCTCTGGAAAAACTGGCTCTCGTGCATTCCTCTGCCGGCGATACGGCGCATTACCGGGAAATACTCGACAAAATCATAGACTTAGAGGTCGAGCAGCAGAATACAGCCCGGGCGTTGGAAAATCTTGAAAAAATCCTGCAGATAGATCCTGAAAGCCGGAAACACCTGGATTTACATAAGAAACTGTTTGAGGAGGCAAATCCGGGTTCTTCTTACGTTTCCCCTGTCGTGCCTACGGAATCCCCGATTGAAGCAGGTCCGGCAAAGGATTTGAAAGAAGAGGCCGGACCAATTGACAATACGCCGGAAACCATCGTCGAGGCGGATCTGCTGATCAATTACGGCATGAAAGAAAAGGCATTAGGCCTTCTTCAAAACCTTGAAGCCCGCGATCCCTATGACAAGCAGGTCCGGACACGACTGGTGACGCTGTTCAAGGAAGAGAAAAAACTCACGGAAGCGGCGGAACAGTGCCTTCTGCTGGCAGCATTGTACGGGCAATCCAATGACGAGGATTCTGTTGAAAAATACATGACCGAGGCCAAACAACTCGATCCGGACATGGTGGAGCACGAAAGGGATCTGGAGGCCTTCGCACGTAAACGAGGCGTTCTCACGGAATCCGAATCCGGGACCGGATTGAAATCGGATCCTGAAGTCGACGGAGATCTTCTGGACATTTTCTTTACCAGTGAACAGGGGGGTATTCCTGAAGACGTATCGGATATCCCGACAGTCCCGGATGAAATACCTGAAGGATATCCGGAGGGGCTTGCACCCGCAACTCCGACTCAATCCATAGAAGAAAAGCTCCAGGAAGTAGACTTTTACATCCGCCTCGGCTTCAATGTCGAGGCACGGAACAAGCTGAATGAAATTGCAAAAATCAGTCCCGAAAATCCTGAATTGCCCCCGCGCTATGAAAAACTGAATGAAATGGAGTCCTCAGAGGGGCAGGCGCCCGCGGAAACATCTGCCGGCGAAGGGCAGGATTCCATGGAATCTTCCGAAACGGATAATTTAAAAGACGGCGATATGTTCCAGGAAATGGACATCGACCTTGCGTTTGAAGGTTTCGAAGCGGACCAGGAAGATGCCTCCGGACAGCAGGCGGATTTGACGGAAATCGACCTGTCGAGCGATACAATCCCGGAAGACGAAGCCGCCGAACCGGAGCCCAATGCATCGCCGGCGGATTCTTCCGACTTTGCCATACTGGAGCAGCAGGACGATGCCGTAGAATTCGATCTGCCGACCAATCTGGCTTCGGAGGAGGAAGCGGCCGCGGAGGAAACCGTCAACCTGGATCCGAACGTTCTTTCAACGGACTCTCCCGATTTTGCCGCACTGGAACAACAGGACGATGCCGTAGAATTCGATCTGCCGTCTGATGAAGAAACCGACGTCGAATCAGCCCCGCAACCGCAGAATGCTCAGGATGCCGCTCCAGAACCCGATTCCCCTGATTTCGTGGTAAACGACATGTTTTCCGATTTACTGGAAGAAGTCAGCGCTTTGAACGAGCAGGAAATCGCGAAAGAAAGTTTTGAAGATCACTTCAGCCTGGGAACAGCATACCGGGACATGGATCTGATTGAAGAAGCGATCAAAGAGTTTCAAACCGCTCTCAGAATCACCGAATCCTCCAAAGATTCCAAGAAACAGATTCAGTGCTGCGGGATGCTGAGCACCTGTTTCCTTAAGAAAGGAATGCCGCGATCCGCCCTCCGCTGGTGCCAGACCGGCTTGAACGTAGAGGGTATTTCCCCCCAGGAAACAATGGCGTTTCGCTACGACATGGGGCTTGCACATTCGATAGAGGGGAACCGGGAACTGGCATTGCAGTGTTTCGACCAGATCTTCAGCATCGATGCCGGATATCGCGACGTTGCGCAACAAATCGACAAGATCAAAGGCAGTCAACGTTAGCAGCCCATAACCCGCATTTCTCAAGAGGGCCGATCCCTTCGCAGGAACCGAAGTTTCAGTAAAAATTAGGCTGGTATCAATCTCTGAATAGTTCTAAAACTCTACTGCATGATGCAACAGACATGGATGTCGTCACAGCCCGGAAATCTTTCTCCCCGCAATAAAGCCGGATGGAACACACCGGCCATTGCCCGACTGTTGAAAATTATCTATATCCTCTATTCCGTCGAAGCGGGCATATTTCTTATCTGGCTTCCCTGGATGAATTTTTGGAATACAAATTACCTTACGTACTACTACCCCCAGATCCTGCCGGTCATTACCAACCCATTCTTCAAAGGAGCGGTCATGGGACTCGGGATAGTAAACGTAATGATAGGAATCTACGAGGTTGTTCATTTCAAGAAACTCTCGAAGGGCCCTTTTTACCGATGAAGCCCCCCTGTTTTATTATGTTACCGACAGCGGACGGATCACCGGGGCTGCCTTTCATGCGTGCATTCGCCGTGCATTGGAATGGGGAGCGGATTTCATACAGGTGCGCGAAAAACACGTGTCCGACCGCGCCCTGTTTGAATTGACGCGGCGCATAGTGAAGCTGGCCGGTCAAACAAAATGCAGAATTCTTGTAAACGGCCGTGCGGATATTGCTCTGGCTGCCGGAGCCCACGGCGTGCATCTCCCTTCGAACAGCCTCCATGTTTCGGACATCCGCCCATGGCTTCCAAAAAATTTTTTAATCGGAATATCCGTTCATTCAATAAGTGAAGTCAAAAGCGCCTGCGAAGAAGGCGTCGATTACGTTCTCCTCGGCCATCTTTTCCCTACGCCTTCGAAATCCGGATATGGATCGCCCCTTGGATTGGATAAAATGCGGCAGGTGTGTTCCGGCTTTCCCGTCCCAGTCTTCGGACTTGGCGGCATTAATGCGGACCGCATCGAATCCGTTATCAACTCGGGCGCCGTCGGCGTGGCGGGCATCTCACTGTTTCAGAACAGATCCGAATTCAATGATTTGAAAAAGCTCTATCCTTCCCGCCGGTAGTGCTGCCTGCAAAATCGTGTAGGGGCGAACCTTGTGTTCGCCCTTCTTTGCTTTAACCCGGCAATACCGCTGCTCGATGACTCAAAACCCAACGCAACACTGCTTGTTAGGCGAACCTTCAGGCTTCGCCCTGCGGGCTATGCCTGACAAGTTGTGTTCGCCCTTTTACCGCAATGCGGGTTAAACCTCCGCCATCGGATGTTGCGCATCCAGGTAATGGATCGCTATCGTGCCGCCGCAGTACCGGAGCAATAGCTGACGCAGTTCTTCGGCCGCTTTTTCAATTTCCGGCCGGCTGATTTCGGGCATCATCCCGTCGACGTTTACCGCAATATTTTTCGTCTCGGGCGCCATTTTCGAAAAATCCGCGTTCCTCCAGTTCCAGCGCCTGCACAATACCCTCTTCGTTCGGCGGTTCACATAGATCACCTCTCCGGGATTCGGATTCTCGACGGCTTCCGGCTTGAAAATCGGCGCGAACGTTTCGTCGGAAACTGCCGGACCCAGCGTCACATCCTCTTCAACCGTATCCATATCATCGCCGCCGCACGGAATCAGGTACTTCAGGCTGATAATATTGAATGCATCGACGGCGGGAGAAATCGACCGGACCGGTTTGCCCGCTTTGACCTGCTTGGCAAGGAATACGATTGAAGGCGTATATTTATTCGGATTCGATCCGAACTTGCGGTACGCCTCCTTCCATACCAGAAGCCGCGGGTGGGATTTCACATCCACCTCGGGATTTTCGCGAACCGCCTCTGCCTGTGTTCGCAGAAGACCTTCCAGTTCCGGACACGATTTGCTGTTGTCTATGCCTGAAGCAAAGACAATCCCCCGGCAGAAATTCGGGAACATTTCAAATACGCCGTCTTCAATACAAAATCGCATAAACCACCTCTTCTCTATAGGTCGGAATCTATAGAATTTAATAGAAGAAAGCAACGATTGTTATAGGAAATTATCAAGAGAGACTATTGGCTTTTTGATCTGCCGGCCTGTATTATTACCATACTTTAAGATACGGCAAAACCCATTCAGGCATGCCGGACTGTCGCTGCCTCGAGCTATCCTGTTTGAATTTCGGATGAAAAGGACAACACCATGAACGAGGACAAACTGAAGGATCTGACGCACACAAGGAAATGGGCCCATCGGAAAATGCTGGAAAGAAATTCCAGCGTTTACAAGGCATTCGTACAAATGGAACAGGCCGCCTACTCGGATGGAGCTCTTAAGAAAAAAACAAAAGAATTGATTGCCATAGGCATTTCGGTGCACATCAACTGTGAATCCTGCATGCAATGGCACATCGAACAGGCCGCATCCTCCGGAGCGAGCTATGATGAAATACTGGAAGCCCTGGAAGTCGGCATCGAAATGGGCGGAGGCCCCGCGACGGTATCGGCCCGTTTTGCGCTTCAGGTCATGGATAGGGTCTTTCCTAATTAAGCAGGCTTCCAGTCATTTTTTGCGAGGCTGCATACCGGAAACTATAGATCAACAGATTCGCGGCAACTGCTCGCCGCTGATCATATCGATAATCCGGTTCGTGCCGATACTGCTCCGCTGGGTGACCAGGCCGGAATTTTCAGCCGTTACATTCCCTATAATGCACGCATTTACGCCGAGGGGATGAGAGCGCATCCTCTGAAGGGCCCGTTCCGCCTCACACTCCGGAACAAAGGCGATAAAACGCCCTTCATTTGCAAGATAGACAGGATCGAATCCGAGTATTTCACACGCTCCCCGGACATTTTCCAGCACGGGAACCCTGGCCTCTTCAATTTCGATATGAAGATGCGCCGCTTCGGCAATCTCGACAAGCGCGCTTGCCAGGCCGCCACGGGTCAAATCTCTCAAGCAGTGCACTTCAACGCCTTCGGACAACAGGTCGAGAACGATTCCGGAAAGGGGCGCACAGTCGCTCTCAAGAGCCGTCTCGAATTCAAATCCTTCCCGGGACGCCATAACCGCTATGCCGTGCCGCCCGATATCCCCGCTTAAAAGAACGGCGTCCCCCGGTCGGACACGCACAGGGGAGATCGGCTGACGGGATTCCACGGCCCCAATGCCGGCGGTATTGATAAAAATACCATCCCCCTTTCCACGTTCTACAACCTTGGTATCCCCGGTGACTATTTCGACATCGGACTGCCGGACAGCGGACTGCATCGATTGAACCACCCGCCAGAGCGTGTCCATCGGAAGCCCCTCTTCAAGTATGAATCCCGCCGTCAGGTAAAGCGGTCGGGCGCCGCACATGGCCAGATCGTTGACGGTTCCGTTCACGGCGAGACTGCCGATATCCCCTCCCGGGAAAAAAAGCGGTTGTACCACATAGGAATCGGTCGTAAACGCGATCCTGTGAGACGACAGCCCGAGCAAGGCTCCATCATGTCTGGCTTCCAGGGCCGGATTTCCAAATGCCGGGAGGAACATTTTTTCGATGAGCTGATGCGACAGTTTCCCGCCGCCGCCGTGCGCCAGTACAATATTCGGGTACTTATCGATTGGAATCGGGCAGCTGAATGCCGCTCCCATTTTTGTTTCTGATGTCATGACTGACTACCGCTTCATAGATTAGAGATTACAAATTGAAGATTGAAAACAGAATCAAAGGCCAGACGAATGATTTAATTTCAAAATTTGAAAAATCAGGTTGAAAAACCAGAATATTAATTTTCCAATTTTGTATCATAAATAAACGTTAGCACGTTAGCACGTTAGCACGTTAGCACGTTAGCACGTCAGCACGTTAGCACGTCAGCACGTCAGCACGTCAGCACGTCAGCACGTTAGCACGTTAGCACGTTAGCACGTCTTCCGGCTTCTTACTTCCTTCTGCGATATTGGTAATAGGCGGCGCAGGCGCCTTCCGAGGAAACCATTGTCGCCCCCAGCGGATGCTCCGGCGTGCAGCGGGTGCCGAACGCGGGACACTCATGAGGCTTCCGGATTCCCCGCAGAATCAACCCGCTGATGCATTCCGAATCTTCATCCGCCACCAGAAGGGCGACCCCGAAACGGGACTCGGCATCATACTCTGCATACTTCTCCCGCAAACCGAGACCGCTTCCGGGTATCTCCCCGATGCCGCGCCATTTCCTGTCGACCACGCGGAACACTTCCCGTATGGCTTCCCGGGCGGTAACGTTCCCTTCTCTTCGCACCGACCTTGCATATTGATTTTCTACATCCGATCGACCTTCTTCCAGCTGGCGGATACACATATGAATGCCCTGCAGAATATCCACGGGCTCGAACCCGGTGACAACAATCGGTACACGGTACTGCAGAGCGATGGGCTCGTATTCCTCGTATCCCATGACCGCACAGACATGCCCCGCGGCAAGGAATCCCTGCACCCGGTTATCCTGTGCCGAAAGAATCGCCTCCATGGCCGGGGGCACTCTCACATGCGATACCAGCAGGGTGAAGTTCTCGATTCCTTTTTGCCGCGCCTGCAGCACTGCCATGGCATTTGCCGGAGCGGTGGTCTCAAATCCAACCGCAAAGAAGACAACCTGGCGGTCCGGATTCTCAGCCGCCAGCCTGAGTGCATCAAGAGGTGAATAAACGATCCGTACGTCTCCGCCCAAAGCCTTTACCGAAAGAAGATCTATGGAAACGCCGGGCACCCGGAGCATATCTCCGAAAGAACAAAATATCACGTCGGGCGCCGATGCGATCTCGATCGCTTTTTCTACAAGCTCCACGGGAGTGACGCACACGGGGCAACCGGGGCCGTGAATCAGCGTGATCCCAGGCGGCAGAAGCGAGTCCAGCCCGAATCGGACGATTGTGTGGGTCTGCCCGCCGCACACTTCCATAACGGTCCAGGGAGTCGTTGTTATTCGCCGGATATCCTTTGCAATCGCGCCGGCAGTGCCGGAATCCCGGTACTCGTCAATATATTTCACTTTAAACCGCTCTCGGCGGGATCATCATTTGCATCCATCTTACGCAGGCATTCCAAAACCAGGCCGGCCTGCTCCGCATCAATGACGCTGATGGCAAATCCCGCATGAACCAGAACATAATCGCCCGTTTTCGCTTCAGGCACATAGGCCAGATTCACCTGCTTGACGACACCGGCGAAATCCACTTTGCCGTTGAGAGTCAACGGATCGTCTCCTTCGATGTTCAGGACTTTACCGGGAACGGCTAAACACATAAAAAATCCTCGATTTAACAAAATGTTTAAAATTAATAATGCGCTATTCTTTTTATAATATGTAATGATATTTCCGGGCGAACACCAACTTGTCCGGCGTAGCCCGGCCGAATCTTCGATTCGGCTTGGGCGAAGCCGGAAGGTTCGCCCCTACAATAACCTGTTTCTTCTTTTTTCTTGTTGCACTGTCCTTACAAAATTCAGGGCTTTTCGTCATTCATTTGTTTCAACATCCTCGAAACCGCGACGATCTGGCCGGGCGCTATGCCCCCGTCGTTGGGCGGGATTCTCTGGTGCCAGTACGGTCTCAGGCCCGCCGCCTCAAGCTTCCTCACCGCCTGCTGCAGGAGATACCTGTTTTGAAAACAGCCTCCCGTCAAAACTACGCGTGTCTCACCTATGCGCCTGGATATTTCGGCGATGATTTCAGCCAGCGTATTGTGAAACCTGGCCGAAATCCGCGCCGGGGAAACCGCATGTTCAATGTCCTCTATAACGGCCAGAATCATCGGCTCCCAGTCGACAGTCATCCCGGCCGGGCAGTCGGAATCCGGGCCGGAGGCTGGCGACTCCCGATCAGAGACATCAAACGGATATGATTCTTCCGTCTCCAGGGCCCCGATGGCAAACTCGACATCCATAGCGGCCTGCCCTTCGAACCGGATCTTCTGACGCAGTCCCGAGATCGAGGCCACGGCGTCAAACAGGCGCCCTGCGCTGGAGGTCCGGGGGCAATGAAGTTTTTTCCGCAGCATTTGTGAAATCACGGAAATTTCCGATTTGCTGAAGGACTGAATGGGAAAAAGATCCTTTCGTTCGAATACCCGTTTGCCCAGCACTTCATAAAGAACTCCGAGAGCCGTGCGCCTGGGCTCCCGGATCGCGGTGTCTCCCCCGGGCAGCCCGAACTGCCTGAAAGAAGCGACTCGATCGAACGCAGATCGATTGGTGAGAAGGAATTCCCCGCCCCAAACCGTGCCGTCCGGACCGAATCCGGTGCCGTCCCATGCAACACCCAGCACCGTGCCTTCCAGCTGGTTTTCCGCCATGCATGCCGCCACATGCGCATAATGGTGCTGCACGTAGACCGCCGGCACACCGGATGCGCGCGCGAATTTCGAAGAGAAATAATCCGGATGCATGTCCGCCGCGATTTTTTCGGGGTCAAAACGGTACAGGCTGCGGAAACTCTCTATTCCTTTTTGAAAAGCTTCGGAGGCCTCCCTGTTTTCCAGGTCCCCGATATGCTGGCTGACGAAAATATTTTCCCCGATGGATACGGCAACGGTATTTTTCAGATGGGCACCGACAGCCAGAATCCCGGGCACAACCCCTCCGGAATGAAGCGGAAGCGGTGCGTATCCGCGGGCGCGTCTAAGAACAAGCTCCCGCCCCATTACGATTCGAACGATCGAATCGTCCACGTGCCGGACAATCGGCCGGTTATGAACGAGAAACAAATCGGCTGCGGAACGGAGACGAGTCAGCGCCTCGCTCTCGTCCGTACAGATCGGTTCGTCCGAGATATTCCCGCTGGTCGCAACGACAGGTTTTTCGAGTTCCTGCATAAGGAGATGGTGCAGGGGTGTATAGGGAAGCATGACGCCCAGGCACGGATTGCCCGGCGCTACGGAAGAAGCGATGGAATTCGATGATGTAAGATTTTTGCGTTGAAGGATTACGATCGGAGACTCGGGAGACGACAACAGCCGTGTTTCAAGCATGGTAACTTCACAGTCGCGCGAAATCCTCTCAATTGACGGGTACATCAGAGCAAAGGGCTTCTCCTCGCGGTGTTTTCTCTGCCGCAGTTCTTCGACCACCGGGTTATTTTCCGCGTCGGCAAGAAGATGGAACCCTCCGATACCCTTGACGGCGACGATTTTCCCCTCCCGGATTGCTTCGGCGGCCAACACGAGTGCGCCTTCCTTATCGGCCAGAGTGCCTCCGGAAGGATCCCATAATTCCAGCGCGGGCCCGCAGGCGGGACAGGCATTCGGCTGGGCATGGAACCGCCGGTCCAGCGGATCGTCATATTCCCTGCGGCATTCGGAACACATTTCAAACGATTTCATCGAAGTATTCGGCCGGTCATATGGAAGGGATTCAATGATCGTAAAACGCGGCCCGCAGTGGGTGCAGTTTGTAAACGGGTAGCGGTATCGCCGGTCGGCCGGATCCGAAATTTCGGCGATGCACGCTGCGCAGGCAGCGATATCGGGCAGGATCAGCGCGCTCCGGCTTCCCGTCGAATCGCTTTGCTGGATTTCGAAATCCGCGAAGCCAATCGGGTCCAGAAAAGAAAACTCCAGGCTCTGTATGGAAGACGGCGCAGGTTTCTCCTGATGCAGCCGGAACAGGAACGCTTCAAGATCTGTTCGCAGACCTTCAACTTCAATAAAAACCCCCTGGGGTGAATTCAACACCCGGCCGGGCAGATTCATCTCCGATGCAAGGCGGTACACAAAGGGCCTGAACCCGACCCCCTGTACCGCGCCACGGATCGAAACCTGCATCCTCAAAGTCACTTTGCCGGATATTCCTTCTTCCTCAGCCAGTCGCACCAATCGGGAATGCCTTTCCCCGTGATGCAGGAAATCTCGAATATTTTAAGATCGGGGTTGATCTGAAGGGCATTGCTCCTGAGAGCATTCAGATCGCACGGAACATAGGGGATCAGATCGATCTTGTTGATCAGCAACACCGAGGAATTGCGAATCATGGCGGGGTATTTAAGGGGCTTGTCGTCTCCCTCGGTCGTACTCAGCACCACCACCTTCATGGCCTCCCCGAGGTCGTAATTCGACGGGCACACCAGGTTCCCTACATTTTCAATGAAAAGCAGCTCAATCCCCGTCAAATCCAGCTTCGCGAGGGCATCCTGCACCAGGTTGGCCTCAAGGTGGCAGCCTCCGAGCGTAACAATCTGAACCACGGGGACACCGTACTGCGTAACACGCTGCGCATCCAGGTCGGTCTGCACGTCCCCTTCTATAACAGCCACCTTCACTTCGTTCCTCAGGCCCTGAAACGTTTTTTCAAGGATGCTGGTTTTGCCGGATCCCGGAGAACTGACAAGGTTCAATACAAAGATACCGCGTTCGGCAAACATACTTCGATTCCGGGCCGCGATCTGGTCGTTTTTCTCAAGCACTTTCCGTTCGATGGTAATAACGCTCATAGGACCTCGCTCCAGTCTTGATTCCGAAACGGAGTCAGGGCTGAATTGAATCATCCGCCAGCTCGATGTCTACGATCTCCAGTTCCCTTCCGGATAGCAGTTCGAGGTTGACGCTGTTGCAGGACGGGCATGTAAAGGCAAAATCCTCAACCGTAAATTGGTGTCCGCAGTCTTTACAAAGGGAGACCATCGGTACTTTTTCCATTATGAGGTCCGCCTGCTGCATGTCTGTTTCACTTAAAAGAGCACGTAAGCAGAACTCAAGGGAGTCGGGCACAATCCCGGACAACTGTCCTATACGGATCCTGATCCATTTTACGGACGGAAACCGATTATCCGGGACGGATTGCCGCACTATCTCCAGAATATTCCGGGCGATGCCGAGCTCGTGCATTAAAATAACTCAATACGGGGGATTGTCGGGATATCCGAAAAACGGAAACATCGATCCGTCCATAACTCACCCGCGTTTCTTTATTCACTATCAGAATATCACAGTTTCCCACCTTCTTTCTCACGAGTCCACCTCGGATTGATACTCAAATTATTTCCCGGGATAATAACAACCGCATGGAGTGTAAGGAAATCTTACATCTTACTTTTTTTTGCAAAAATAACTTAATTTATTAAGGTACAAGGAATTGACGGTATTATGAAATACATCATCACATTCATTTGTAAAACAATTTTACAATAAATTCCTGGAATTCATGCCCTGATTCGGGCCTATTTGAGAAATCAGAATAAACCATTGCATAAGAAAGACTTATGATAGCTATTCCCGTTTGGTATAAGGTTTGCTTTTTTAATAACTCCTGAAAATAACAATTGGCGCGATAAAGAGTAATGGATGAATGTATTTAAGGAGGATGCTTCATGCATTTTAATGTGAAACAGTTCATCTTGCCGGCATTATTCTTAATTATCCTTAATACCGCAACTGCAGCGGAGGCGACCCTTACAGCCCTCAAAGGATCTGTAATGGATCCATCGGGAGCCGCTATTCCTGACGCGGAAATTACCCTCTACAGCCTTCGCCAGACGATGCTGGAAAAAACCTACAGCGACCTGAAGGGAGAATTTTCCCTTCCTCCTCTCCCGGCAGGGTCTTATTCCATGCGCGTTGCGGCGGATAACTTCCAGACGCGCACCGTCGGTGTGGATTTGTCCAGTTCCAACAATGCCCCGTTTACGGTCACCCTAAGTGTCGCCGTCAGCAGCACCGATATTACCGTTACTACCAGGCGGGGCGCCGTCGAAAATATTTCGGATTCGGAAAGTTTCGTCAGCGCCTGGGATCGCGCGCAGCTTTACGTCGAGCCGGGCGCGGATATCCGCGACGTGCTTCAGGATATGCCCGGACTGATGCTGCAGGAAACGACGCCTGGACAGGTATCCCCCTTCCTGCGCGGCCTCACGGGCTACCAGACACTCATACTTATAGATGGAATCCGGTTCAACACTTCTACATTCCGGTCCGGTCCCAACCAGTATATGGGACTGATCGAAACAAATCAGATCGACCGCGTGGAAACGGTTCTCGGCCCTTCCGGTTCCACCTTCGGCAGCGACTCCCTCGGAGGAACGATCCAGGTCATTACGCGGCAGCTCTACCCTGCCAACAAAAATCTGGACAGCTCTTTTCACGGCGAGGGGGAGATGAACTTTAACAGCGCAGATCTCGAAGGCGGAGCTGCCGCACAGATTTCCCGATCCGGACACCGGTACTACTGGTTGATCGGCGCCTCGCGGCGCGGGTATAACGACATCCGGGCCGGGGACGGATATGATTCCCACAATGTTTTCAGACGGTTCACGGGCCTCTCCCAGGAAGAAGTCCGCGATCTGCTTGGAAACCGCCTCCAGGATACAGCCTATTCCCAAACCGGAATCCATTCGCGCCTGGCCCTTTTCCTGCCGGACAACCAGAGCCTGACGGCCTGGTACCAGTTCGGATCGGTCGGCAACGAACGCTCCTACAGGGAACTTCTGGGAGGCAGAGGCCGCCTGAAAGCGCTCTTCGAACCGCAGCGCCTGAATTTCTTCTATTTACGGTATGAAAAACTCGGCCTGGGCTTTCTGGAATCCCTGAGCGGCACCTTTTCCGTGAATTCTCAACGGGACGATTCCGTCAGGCAGAGCACAAAATTCACCAGCTCCATTGATAACGATCAGAACCGGGTCGACGCCTTCGGCTGGACCGTTCAGGCGACAACCCGGATCAAAAACCGTCATGTCGTGGCTTTCGGCGGTGAATTGTACCGGGAGCATATCGATTCCTATCGTTACGTAACGGATCCGGTTACCGAAATAACAGCACAGGAGCGCGCCCTGTATCCCAACGGGTCCCGCTACACGACCTTTTCCATCTTCGGCGAGCAGACCAGCCGGATCGTAAAAGAAAAGCTGCGTGTAAACCTGGGCGGCCGACTGACCACGGTTGTCGCGAACATATTCGCGGACCGCAATCTAACCCGCGACGGAGAAAGCCTGGGCGTCATCGACTCCAGCCGCACCTTTCACGATCTTACATTTCATACCGGCATTTCCTGGTCGGTTGCATCCGACTTTGTCCTGTCCGCCGTTGTCCGGAGAGGATTCCGGGCTCCCAACATGAACGACATCGGCGCCGTGGGGTATTCGGGAATCGGATATGAAATTCCCGCATCCGGAGCAGCCGGATACGGCGCTCTGCTTTCGGACAGCGAAGGAGAGGCCGCATTGCCCTCCGGGGGACTGGTTGAAGATTTAAAATCCGAAACGCTTTACAGTTACGAGCTGGGTTTGAGATACGGCGGCCGGAACACCTACGGCAGAATCCATTTCTTCGACTCCGAACTGTCCGATCCCATCGTAAGGCGAACCCTCCTCTTCCCGGCCGGCAACATACCGGCGGAGCTGGAGGGGATACCCGTGGAAGTCATCCCGCCGACCCCTGAACAGGAAGCAGCCGGAGTCGTTACCGTAGCTCCCCTGAGCGATTACCGCGCGGTAAAAGCGTTTGTAAACGAAGGAAGCAGCCGGTATTACGGCATCGAGGCAACTGGAAATATCGGTATCGGCATGAAATGGAGCGTAGGAGGCAGTTACGACTATCTCATCGGCCGGGAACTGAATCCGAACCGTCCGGTCCGCAGGCTGCCGCCCCAACAGCTGCTGGTGAATATCCGTTTCGCAGGCGGAGGCCGGATGCCCTGGATGGAGCTGCAGGCTGTCGCGACGGGGAGACAGGAACGCCTGAGCGGGGGGGACATCGACGATGACCGGATCGGGGCTTCCCGAAGGAGATCCGACATCCGTTCTTTCCTTCATTCGGCAATAGTAACCCCGTACATGGATCCGGGGCTGGATGGGGAAACCGGCAACGACGACGATATCTTTATGCCTACCGGAGAATCCGTCGTAGAGGTGCTCGACCGTGTTCTCCCGATCGGGTCTACCATAAACGGAATAGCCGTTACGGGAGATTCCAGCCGTGTCCCCCTTTATTTAACGACACCGGGATGGTTCACGCTGAACCTGATGAGCGGAATGCGCCTGGGGGATCAATGGAGGGCGAATTTCGGCCTGTTTAACATGCTGGACCGCAACTACCGCATCCACGGCTCCGGAGTGGACGCTCTCGGCATCGGCCTGCGCGCCGGCCTCAAGTACAGTTTCTAAGGTTGTGCTTTCTCTAATTCCATTGTGGCGGGGAATCCGGATACACTCGATAACAACTCCACAATGGGATTAGAAAAGGACGATTTTCCCCTTTCTCGCCGGCGTTCAAAACCGTCCAAATACGGACTTTGAAAAACAAGACCAGCCTGCATTTCTCACAAGGTTACTACTGTAAGATTTCTTTACAATCTTGGAAGTACCGTAATCCTAACTGCTCCAGATACTTGGAATTCTTTCATCTAAAATGTTGTAAAATAATTTTACATTAAATTCTAAAATTATGCCCCTCGTCAAGAATTCAGGTGAAACCAAAAGACGCACGGCCACTTACATAAATATCGATAAATAAATAGTTTACGGCACGAAAACTCCTTTCCATTCTTTCACTTATCCTGTTGGCACCCCTTTTGCTTAGAAATCAGACCCTACGGGTCATTATGTAAAAGATCTATGATAAAAGAATATCTTTTTGGTTTTAAGGCTCTAATGCTTGCACAGGAGTAACGAAACCGTTCGCATCCTCGGCAGATACCAATTGTTCTAAGTGAAGTTTCAACAATAGATAAGACAAAGGGAGAGTATCCCCGCTTAAATCAAGGAGCACGGCTGTTCTCTTAATAATTCAGAGAAAGTAAAGGAAAAGTATGGAAAAAATAAACAGAAAGCATCTGATTTTTATCATGGCCCTGTGCGGCGTCATGGCTTTTGCCTCCATAGCCTCGGCGGGGGTTACCATGGTCCGCTGCGTTCCCTGGCAGGGAGATACTGCGAAGTATCACACTGCCGTCAGCGGGCAGGCAGCCCAGCTGAAGGGGGTTATAAACACCGACGCCACTACCACAATTTATTATCAGTGGGTTTACGGAGACGGTACGTCGTCGGCAGTAACCCCTCTCTCCGGCAGCGTTCAGTACAATGTTACGGATGATCATATCTACACCGGTGCAGTTGGAACTCCGTTTACGGCATTTCTTAAAGTGGCAAACGACAACGCCCTGGTATCCGGCCTCATCAACGATAATTATCTTATAAAAATCGAAGATGGCACGAGCCTGGACGTCAAAGTGAACATTGCCATAGACAAGGGCTTGTGGTGGCTTTACCGGCAGGCCAACACTCACGGATATTTCAGCAGCCTGCACACTTTTGACGGTTCGCCGCATATGTCATGGGTGCAATCAACCGGCGCGCTAACTCTTTCAGCGCCTACCGCTTCAGCAGTACAGGCGTTTGCGATCAACGGCCACAAGATAAAAGGGAATATCAACGAGGACCCTTATGTCGAGGCGGTTAAGTACGGCATGAATTACCTGTTAAAGGGATACTATAGCACCTCGACAAGGCCCGCGCTTATAGCCGTCGCAATTGCCCCCGTCAATCATGGCGGACTTATTGAAGATCCCGAGGCCGGTCAATCATCACCTAACGGATACGGGATAGAAGTTTACGACCTCTCCAGTGCTAATCGCACACCTTATCAAACAGGGCAGGTTATGGACGCCATCATCGCTTCCGGGGCATTGCCTGGCGATTTAACCGGCCGGGATTTTGCTCCCGGGACGCCACAGAGTCATAATTGGACCTATGGCGAGGTTATCCAGGACATGGTGGATATGCATTCCTGGGGGCAGTGGGACGGCAGCGGCTGCAACGGTGGAATCTGCGGTTCCTGGTGGTATGGCTGGAACTACAGTTCTCCGGGCGACAACTCAGCCAGCCAGTGGCCCGTGATTGGCATGATCCCGGCCCAGGATGCACCCTGGAATGCCGTAGTCCCGCAATGGGTAAAGGATTATAACGAGAACTGGCTTGCCTATAGCATGGGATGTTCCGGGCCGTCCTCAGCCGTAACCTCCTGCACGTATGATTTCTTCAGCTATAACGGCGTAGGCGGATATTATGAAGGAGCCATGCAGACCACGCCTTCAGGAATGGTGCAGATGATCTTCGACGAACAAACCACGTCTGATCTCAAGTGGAACAAAGCTGAGAAACGCATGGCAGACAACTGGAGGAGTTTCCTCTTTGTAACTACCAACTACCATCCATACAGGATGTACGGATGGTATTCTTTCGCCAAAGCCATGCGTCTTTCCTTGCCAGATCCAACAACACAGCTTGTGAAAACTTCAGGCGCAAGCTTCGACTGGTATTACGGCAACCCCGCTCTGAACACTTGCACCAATGAAGCTAATTGCGAAAAGGGCTTGGGATCTCGCATTGTGGAAATTCAAAACGCAGACGGTTCCTGGCAGAGTCAGTCCTCGCTTGGCGATCCTCCTTTGAACACTGCCTGGATGATTATAATCCTCAGGCCCGCACTATTCGCTGCAGCTCCCATTGCCTGCTTCGACTACGACCCGAAGTCGACCTATTCAGGCGACACGGTAACCTTTGATCCTTCCTGCTCCGGTCATTCCGAAGCCGGCAAGGACATTTCCAACTTGACGTTGTTCGAATGGGATTGGAATAATGACGGCATATACGATGCCTCTTCAATCGATCCGGATGTGCAGACTCATATTTTCACCTGTGCGACGCCGCCCTGCACTTTCCCAGTGACTCTCCGGGTGTCGGACGACGCGGTTCCTGCCCTTACAGCGACAGTTCAACAGGATGTCACCATCACCAACCCGCCGCATCCCCCTGTCGCCGACGCAGATGGCCCTTACATGGTGTCTCTGTGCGCCAGCGACTCGCTGACGCTGGATGGTTCAGCCTCTTTTGATCCCAACGAGGGAGAGCATGAAGCAGGCTGTAGTTCCTGCCCCGATGATGCGATAACGGCATGGGATTGGGACTTGGTTCCCCCGCTTACCGACTTTACGGATCTATCCGGAGAAGCTGTAACCATCCCAGGTGGCACTGGGGCCGGTGAGGTTGGAGACTTTTTCTCCCCGGGTACACATTCGATTGGGCTGCAGGTAACGGACAATACCCTGTTGTCTTTCCCCAACAGCGGAGAACCCGACCTGACGGATGCAGATTTCAGCACGGTTCAGGTGTTTTCTGCCAGCATCTGCAATCTCGCAGCCCGCCCCAAGCTTGACAAAATACAATTAACCTGGACGCATACAGGGGCGGCCGGCTATGACATTTACCGCAGCACAACGGGTCCGAATACCGGATTTGTGAAGATCGCCGGCGGTGTTGTTACAACGTATGCGACTTATCTGGACGATACAGTTGCAACCGGTACTCAATACTATTACCGTGTCGCCGAAAGCGGCACGACCAACGGCTCCAATGTTGCCACTGCAACACCCACAGCTCGTACGCGACGCTAGGGTTTCAGAGCCACAGCTTTCCATTATGATTCCGGCGGCAATAATGCCGCCGGAATCATAGGAAATACGCTCCGAGACAGTAGCGAGGGAAGAAGTAACAATCCTCCGGCAGAGCCGGAGGCTTTCCGGTTGCTGGCCCCTCAAAGGGGACCTTA
>CAZPHK010000011.1:0-54615 GCA_964586015.1 uncultured Acidobacteriota bacterium
ATAAATATATTTTTGAAGGCAAAGACGTCGTAAGCGGAAAACCGATGATGCAGGCGTTCATCGATGCCCTGACCGTTCCCCTGACCGACAGCGAGAAATACAGGGGGCCCGCGCCGGAGCCTTCCCCGGAGGAATCCCGCTTTCTCGGACCGGATACCGAAGAGAACCTGCAGCGCCTTTTCAAGGACCGGGACTGGACGGATTATCTTCCCATCGTTCTTCCAACCGAAGAACGGGTGGCCGAAATGCTGAAGGGCACTTCTCACGAACGGGACGAGGTCATCAAGACGCTGGACTGGCCGGGAGGCAAGAGGGAAGTGACCGTGGAAAGAGTGGCCACCTGCGCTGTTATGGCCGGCGCCAAACCGGAATATCTTCCGGTGATACTGGCCCTGGCCAACTACGTGCCTTTCGGAAATTCCACGTCCTCCATGGCCAACATGATCCTGGTCAATGGGCCCATACGCGACGAGATAGGCATGAATTACGGTACCAACGTCATGGGACCGTATAATGAAGCCAATTCGGTCATCGGCCGCACGTACGCACTGATGTCGAAAACCATCGGCGGCCTGCACAGCGAAAAAACGACGTGGAGCAGCCTGGGAAGCACCATGCAATACAACAGTGTATGCATTGCGGAGAATGAAGAGGCTCTGCCCGAAGGATGGGAGCCTATTCATGTGCAGATGGGATTCAAGCCCAATGACAGCGTTATAACAGTGGGAATCGGCTGGTCCTATATTTCCAGCGTGGTGATGGCCGTACGGGACCACCCTGCCCAAATGATAATGGCCGACCAGATGAAGGCTCTTACCATGGGAGGATCTGCCACGGTCATTATGGATCCGACCGTTGCCGAACTTCTCAAGGACAGCCAGGGTTTTAAGACCAAAGACCAGCTGAGCCAGTGGTTTTCGGAAAATGTCGAGAAAACCCAATACCCTTCGGGGGAAAAGATAAAACCTTTCAATCAGGCATCCGGAATCAAGATAGTTGTGACAGGCGGCGGAATCCAGACAACCTGGTTTGTGACGGATTTCATGCTGGGGCCGGGCATGCTGGGAGGGAGCACGCTCATCGACGACTGGCGTTAGCAGCCTGCCGTGACTTTGTCGAGGAGCGGGCGCCGATTATGCCATGTACAATCGGCGTTCGCGGCAGACGCCCCTTCGCCGCCTCCGTAGAAGCTTTGCGGGAGATGCGTATTAAGGAGCGACGTCTGATTGAAATCCTGAAACGGTCCAACTCCCCCCGTTTTTGTGACCATCACAAAGTAACCGACTCCGGATTTCAGCTCCGTAATATGCTCGACATAAACCAATGCCACGTCCGCTGCATCGTTAAACCCTGCCCGGGAGATACATGTTTTGGAATGAGAAGCCGAATTATTCTCTTCATTCCGAATGCTGATTCCGGATTTCCCCGTATCGGGGAATCCGTTTTCAAGAGCATAGGCAGCTTTATTCCGGGCATTGAAGCTTTGGACTATCTCCGCATTCATCGTTCCAGACTATGGGGCCCCGGTCCGCATAGACAGCGGCAGCCGGAAAAAGACAACCGATAAAAAACGCAAGCCTTGAAAGCATGATCAAAATTCACTCCCGCCGCTGCTGTTCTCCGGCGCTTCTTTCCCGGATTTGGTCCCTTCGATATTCACGTGCTGCTTGACTGCCGACAACATGGAATTCTCGGCATCCGCGGACTCATAAGGAGGCGGAACGACATAAATCATATTCTACCGAAACGGTATAATTTCCGGTCAATCCCAGGTCTTTTTCCAGATCCCAGCTGATGACGGGGCCGTCATCCACAATCGCCTTGCATTCATCGATTTGGACGCGTTTGATCGTAAGAATATAGTTCGGCGCCAGCGAGGTAATTCCTTCCGCTTTTTCTGCATCGATTCGATAGCTGCTTTTGCCGGTGCAGCCGCCGCTGCCGACTTTAATGACCAGAGTTTTCTTTCCAATGAGGAGTTCGTCGAGAACCTCTTCTCCCGTATACCTGGGGCCATGGGAATACTGCTGGGCGAATAAAGAAGTGCAAAAAACAAAGACGAAAACAGTAGAAAGAGTACTTGCGAATTTCATGGCCGCCACTCCCGGATCAATTGTTGAACCGCATGCGGATCCGTCGGCCTCTCCAGAAACAGGGATCTTCCCGACTGAACCGATTCAAATTGCTTTTCGTCTGTTTCTCCCCGGTCAATTAATCGCAAAATCATAAATTCCACGAGTCGACGTAGGTTTCAGGAACACCCGGAACCGTGCAGCAGGCCCTGTAAAAACAATAATTGGAAGAAAAATACCGACCGATACAGAATTTGTCGTTTTATCGTAAGCAGGAAGTCCCTGAATTGGAAATGGCCTTCAAAACCCACTTAAGCAGGGTCCGCGAACTGGCCGCCGCGGCCGGAAACAGATCCGGTCTTTACGATGCCCACGATCACTGCAAGAAGGCGTTTGAGCTTGCCGAACCCGGGTACCGGGCAATGCAACTGGACATTGTACCGGATACGCAGACGTCTTCATCGGGCAGTGCGGGAAAACCTTTTTTAGGAGCCTTCCTTCTGAAGAGAGATGAGGGAGGCGCCTATATACAACGCCTTACAGCCGGAGGGGCGGCCGAAAAAGCGGGACTCATGATCGGCGACATTATCCTTGCCCTTGATACCCAAAAAATGAAGGATGCCGATGAGATAGCCTCGACGGTGTCCCGCTTGACGCCCGGAATGCCGGTGCGGGTGACGTTCCTGAGGGACGATCCCATGCTCGCTCCGGACCTC
Organism: uncultured Acidobacteriota bacterium; assembly: GCA_964586015.1. Lineage (GTDB taxonomy): Bacteria > Acidobacteriota > UBA6911 > UBA6911 > UBA6911 > UBA6911. The sequence continues at coordinate 2,789 of CAZPHK010000011.1, forward strand.
CCGCTTACCTGCGGACTATTGGAAAAGGGTATGGGAGAAAAAGAGCTTGCATAGATGACCCTGTCCCGCTGGCTTTCTGCAAATCCCGATGCCTCCCAGGCCGGTGAGATCAGGAAACACCTGAAAGAATTATTTAAGGGCACGAGTCGATAGTCGTGGTGCGTTCTTCACCCTGACCTTATAGTCAGCGGTGCGGGCGATGGCATGACGCCGGATCCGACGATGGAATCTTCTGCTTCGTCAACAATGAATTTCGGAACGTGCGAGAATTTAGATCCGGCATTAGGCCGATTTTCTCAGCGTGTCTCCGGAGCAGGCGCAACGCGTTTCCCCTGATAGAGCAGGGCGTGATGAATGCGTGATTTGAATCGCCATCCCTGCGGTGTCCTGGCGTAAACATCCTCATAATACCCGTCGTATTCTATATTGTTGGGATCGCCGCCTAATCCGATCATCAGCATGTCGACGGTTCCTTTCGCTCCTTCCGCGGCAGGATTAATGATGTGGTTGACGTAGATGTGATGGACGCCCTCTTCGATCCAGGGTACGTTCCTGCATCCGTTCACTCCGCCTCCGGAAGCCTCTGCCAGCCGTTCACGTCCCTGCCATTTCGAGCCGACCTTGCCGTCCATTGAGGGGGCGAAGAATCCGTCGGGCGTGAAGAGATCGGCATAATCATATCCGTTGTTGGAGCACGTATCGATGGCGTGCGCATACTTCGCCGCCAGCTGCTGTATCTGAAGATAATCCAGCGCCGTAAGTTCCGCGGGCCCCGTCTTCCGCTCGGACGTGCAAGAGGCAAGAAACAAAAACAGGACGAACAGTGTTCGAGTCTTCATTGTGTCCCCTCCCTGAGACTGGGATTATAAAGCTTCCGGAGTGAAAACGCATCCATGGTTAATCGGCGGGCATGAAAACGGGCCGGCTCTCTGCGTTTCCGGATTTCCGTACTGCTGTAAGTAATGAATAATTCAGAAACAACTATCAAACCTTGCCTGCCGGATGTTGCTATAGTGCAATCTATCGAATACGGAGGAGAAATCATGGGAAACGAAGAATCCGCAAATTGGAAGCTCATCCAGGTCGGCGTTGTCGTCAAGGACGTAAAAAAGGTAATGGAACGGCTGGAATTCCTGGGAATCGGGCCCTTTCAGGAAATGAAGCTGCCCCCGGACAGGAAGGAGCTTTTCCGGGGCAAACCTGCGCTGGCTGACGCCAGGATCATGGCGACGGCATTGGGCGGGGTACAGCTCGAGCTGGTACAACCCCTTGCCAGGGAGTCGCCGCACCGGGAATTTCTTGAAGCCAAAGGCGAGGGCTTTCAGCACATCATGGTTGTCGTGGATGACATTGAGAAAGAGATCAAACGGCTGACGGACAAAGGCTGCACGCTTCTGCTCGACATCCGCATGCCTGGAGGCATTCACGGCGCATATGTCGATCTGAACGCGGGCGGCATTATCGTGGAAATGTTCCAGAACAGACCCGACCAGACGTGACCGGCATGCCGGTACCGGACATCGGCACAGGCCGGTAGCGTTATTTTTTCAAAGAGAGGGCATCCCAACAGGGGAGAATCCCTTCGAAGATTGGGAAATATCCCAATCAGTAGGACATAACAAGCGGCTGAAAGGCGGAGTTATGAAAAATTCAGGATTTCTTTTCCCCAACCTATATTAAAATCGAAAAATTGCCGGCTTGCTTAAAGCGATTATTTAACATATTACAGAATTATCGGTAACGAAGACGAGTCTGACAGGAAAATATCCATAAAATGCAGTAAATATTCCCGGGCGGGCTTAAAAAGCGGGAATCCTGTTCAGAACATAAAGGAAGGTGACACAATGCCGACACTCCTTGTTTCCAGGGGTTCCATGTCCGGAAGCCAGATTATCGCAGAGTGCCTGTCCCATTCATCCGGATTCCATTGCGTGACCCGGGAAGATCTTGTTCCGCTGGTAAATCGATACGGAGAACTTGCGACCAGGGTTACCGCAAGCATCAGCGAAGCTACAAGAAACTACCAAAAGTTCAGCGAGTTGCGACGCCCCTTTAAGATCCTCATGCGTCTGGCGCTCCTTGAATATGCCCGCAAGGAAAACCTGGCTTATTTCGGATATTCCGGACATCTTCTGGTGGACGGCATCGCTCATTTCATCCGGGTTCGCCTGATCGCCCCGTTGGAGCTTCGAATAAAAACCACAATGGAGCGAATGCAGTGTACGGAAAACGAAGCCAGGGATTACATAAAGCGGTCCGATGAGGAGCGAACCCACTGGGCCCGATTCATGTACGGCAAAAACATTTCGGATCTGCGGCTTTACGACCTTTGCATCAATCTTGACCGGGTGTCCTTCTCCACCGCATGCTCCATGCTGACCAGCACCGTCAGGGAGAAAGAGTTCCAGCCGACGGAGGAATCTCTTGCCGCCATGGAGCGCATGTACGCAGCCACAAAGGTGGAAGCGGCGCTGGTCACCGATCCCGGGACTCATGCCTACGAAATCAGTGCGACCGTCGACGGCGGCAAGGTATGGCTTAAAGGGCCCTATCTGGACGATGCTGAAAAGTCCCTGGTACTGAATATTGCAGCGTCGGTTCCCGGCATAAAAGATCTGGATTACGAGCCGGGTTACGCCCCGAATCTCGAGTTTCTGCCGTGAACCGCTTTGCTGCCGCTATCAAGCACTCCATTTATTCTGCAATAAAAAACGAGGTGAATTATGGATCAACCGGAAACTGGCAGTATTCAACCGACCGTATTTTCGGACATTAAAAAGATACTGGAAAAATGCGCGGGGTATGAAGAGAAGCAAAACCAGCTGTCGCTGGAGGAACTGGATCTGGCGAAGAAGCGCACCGCCGCCACATCAAATCTGATTCCGCTCCTCTCGAGCACTACTCTGAATACGGAAAAGCAGACCGGCATGGCGCAGGAAAGAACATCTCTTACGAGGGAGCAGACCCGGCTGTCCACGCGCAGTACGGAACTGGCGAATATCAGAACAGATCTCGGCCGGGAACGGACTTTCATGGCGGAACAACGAACCGATCTCTCCGTGCAGCGCACCGAACTTGCGAACAGACGGACTTCGCTTGCGGAAGGAAGGACGAAGCTTGCTCAAACCCGGACGGATTTCGCCAGGGAACGGACTTCCATGGCGCAGGATCGCACCGATAAGGCACTGCAGCGCACCGACATGGCCCGGCAAAGAACAACCCTCTCCTCTCAACGGACCGACCTTGCGCATGAGCGCAACGTTCTTGCGGAAAAACGAACGGATCTTTCCAGGAATCGAACGATGCGGGCGCTGACGCGCAGCCGGCTGTCGCTGCAGCGAACGGAACTTGCACGAGGCCGCACCTACCTTGCCGTCATCCGAACCGGACTTGCATTCCTGACCCTGGGTTTGGCCTTGTTTCGCTATTTTGGCGTATCCGCATGGTCTTTGTTCGACGGGGGGCTGGCGGCAATCAGCCTGATTATGATCCTTTTCGGAATACGGGGCTTCCAGAAGGCAAAGAAGGCCGAGCGTAACATTACCAACGTGCTATCCAGGGATTCCTGGTACCTGGATCTCGTAAATTCAAGCCCGGAGGCTTAACCCGCATTCCGGATATCCAGACATTAGGGTTCACACAATTCAATTGTTTTGAAACAATCCGGGGCCTTTATACAGAAGGCTATACTTCCCGGAGCTGTCGAAGTATCGTATGAATTGTATCGAAATCCTGATTTGTCCTATTTCTTATCCTCTGAAAGAAAGGAATATTCGGCGACTACATCCGTCAGCCGGCAGTAATGCCATTGCGGATCGGCCGGGGTCCAGGTCCCGTTCGCATAACCGCTACAATTGTCGGGTTTGGTGAGAGGATACTCTTCCAGGGGATCGCGGACCAGATTGTAGAATTCACAATTTTCCATGCCGTTTGTACAGACCACCTTATAAGTTGCATTCCGGGCCCCGACCATCCTGGTGCCCCCCGTCATGAGGTTTTCCGTTTCCGTCAATGTGTAGCCGTCGTTCGGGTCGCGCACGGTGGAAGCCTTGTTGAAAAGAATGGGGGTGAGGGACACGGAATCCAGCGTCACGGTACCGGTGCCTTCGCTATCGGGAACTTTCTCCGGCGGCGTGAGCCCCGCCAGTTCCAGGATGGTGGAGAACAGGTCCGCGGCGTGGACGAATTCGCCATTCTGGGTATTGGCGGCTATCCCGGGTCCTCGGATGGCCATGGCCACCCGCGCACCGCTTTCGTACGCCGTTCCTTTCCCGCGGCCTTTCCGGGTGATGTACATGTTGTCGATGAAGTCCAGATTGGGCCTGTTGTACATAGGGGTGCCGTTGTCGCTGATAAAAATGACGTAGGTATTGGAGTCCAGTTTATCGACCGCATCCAGCATTTTGCCGACGACCGTGTCCAGGGCGGTTGTCATGGCCCGCATCAGCGATTCACCGCTGCAGGAACCTACGTTGGCCGATCCGAATTCTCCTCCGCATTCCTTCATCTCGCTGTAGCTCACAGCGTCCAGCGTATCGGCATCCGGAACGGCCATGGCACTCGGCCGCTGCATGGCCGTAGCGTGGGACAGGTTGAAAGCCATCCAGGCGAACCAGGGCTTATCGGGGTCCTCTTTTTCCCGGGCGGTAATCCACTCTATGGTATCGGCCGCCTTGACAACCGGCGCAAAAGTCGTAGGTGCGATTCCGGGAAGGGATTTCTTCGGTGGAGTCTCGGTGCGCCATTTGTCCGCGGCGGTATCACCGTCTTGTATATGATAATCATAGTCCCAGTACGTCATAATGGCGGCGTGAAGGTTGCCCTTGAACAGGTCGAAACCCGCTTCCTTCGGCTTCATGCCGGGGTAGTCCACAGGTTTGCCCGGTAATCCGGCCATGTGCCATTTGCCGAATACCGCGGTGCTGTAGCCGGCATCCTCCTTCAGTTTCCGGACGAAGGTCGTATGGTTCTGGGACAGCGCGTCCGCGTAGGTCGTAACCTTGGTTTTGGCCGCATACAATCCGGTAATTATTGTCGCGCGCGTTGGGGAGCAGAAGGGGTGCGCCCAGACATTGGCGAATTTCATGCCCTGCCTGGCGAACTTGTCCAGAACGGGCGTAGAAGCCGGTCTGCCGTCAATTTTTCGATAATCGGGATGATTGTGCCCCGAAGGTCCGTATTGTTTGACAAGGTCGTCGATCAGGCCCGGATACATGTCCGTGGTCACGTCCATGCCGACATCGTCGGCAATGATGAGCAGGATGTTGGGGGGGCGGGTCGTGCCGGTGCCGCCGCTTTCTTCTTTTGCAGCGGACAGGCACACTCCGAGGAGGACGGCCGTTAATATTAAAGCTGTTTTTATCATTATTTTCATTGGATCAGATCCTCCCTTTTCACGCAACGATCGTTGCCCCCGAATTCCACGCCGATCCATTTACTTTATCAATGATTTCTTCGGTTTTGTACAGGATAAATACAGGATGGAAATCGCCTCTATGTCAGTGGCCGTCACTGAAATTAATCATTCAGGGAAATCGTTGAAAGCAGTAAGCTTTACAATCGGCACGAAATTTTCTGAATATTTGGGGGAGTTATCTGTTTATTGTTTCGAAAGCAATCGGGGGATGTACAAGGGCCAATATAGACATTTAGGTTTTTAACCGCATAAAGGAGTCAGCCTGTGTTTAAACTTTACTTTGCATTTTTCGTGGTCCTTTTTATTGCCGCTGCATTACCTGCCGCCGACAGCCGGGCGCTAGCTGACGCTGCCTTTGATGAGATGATCGCCCGGGACTTCGCCGCCCTGGCAAAGCGCTTCTCTCCGGAGATGAGCGCGGCGATGCCGTCCGAAAAGCTGCCCGCGGCGATCGGCCCGGTGCTCGAGTCACTCGGTACGCTTCGCTCCGGCCGTCCCGAGCCGCAGGTGACCCGCAGCCAGGGCTATGATGTGTTTCTTTACACGGCTGAATTCGAGAAGGCGAAGATGACGGTGGTTATCAGCATAAACTCAGAGGGGCAGGTGGGCGGGCTTTTCCTGAGGCCGCCGCAGCCGGAGCCGCCCAAACCGGGCGAGCTTGTCGTGACCAGCGGCAATATCAAACTTCCCGCCACTCTTGTCGTTCCGGAGGGCAAAGGCCCGTTCCCGGCCGTCGTGCTGGTTCACGGCAGCGGGCCGAACGACCGTGACGAAACAGTTGGAGCCAATGCCCCGTTCAGGGACCTGGCCGAAGGCCTGGCAAATCATGGGATTGCTTCCCTGCGTTATGTAAAACGCACGCGGCAGTATCCCCAGAGCCCGATAATTACCGTGGAGGACGAAGTGATCGACGACGCCCTCAATGCTGTTGCTTTGTCGCGGTCCCAACCCGGCATTGATCCCGAGCGGGTATACGTGTTGGGACATTCCCTGGGGGCTTATCTGGCCCCGCGTATCGCCGAAGCCGATCCAACGATTACAGGCATTATCCTCCTGGCCGGGAATGCCCGGCCCATTCTGGATCTTGCCCGGGACCAGCTGCAGTACCTGAATGCTCCGCCGGACAGGCTGGAGCAGCTGAGGGCTTCGGCACCGGCTTCCTATTGGGAAGATCTGAAATCATACGATGCTGTAGCTACGGCCCGGAAACTGGAGATGCCTATCCTTATACTTCAAGGGGAGCGCGATTATCAGGTCACCATGAAGGAATTTGAACTCTGGGAATCAGGCCTGCAGGGCCATGGGAATGTCATCCTCAAGAGCTATCCCAAACTCAACCACTTGTTCCTCGAAGGGGAAGGGAAATCGCTTCCCGCCGAATACGGGAAGCCCGGACACATCCCGGATTACGTGTTTGACGATATTGCGGCTTTTATAAAGGGCGATGCAGACATTTGACGGAATGCATTGAGTTTACTTCCGGAATTTCAAGCGACATATAAGATTTTATCATGGCAAAAAAATCAAAATGGCTTTGGGGTTGCGGAAGCATAGGATCAATGGCGTGCGGATTTGGCGGGCGAGATCGAAAAAATGAAAAACAACGAGGAGCGGGTGCCCCGGGAGGATTCGGTTCCGCGGAAAACTGCTGAATCCCTGGAGCCGTTCCGGGACCGGCTCGAAGAAGGATACAGCCCGATTGCCAATCCGTTCGAGCTTTCCCTGCCTGCACGGCGGGTCCTGTACAAATAGTTGCCGGCTGCGAAATGCGGGTTGCTATGCCCGGGCGATGTCTTTGCCGACGAGGTAGCCGAAGGTTACACAATTGGCGCCCAGGTTGTGTCCGGGCTCCATGAAGGTATAGATGCCGGAGTACATGTCGCCGACAATGGATCCGACGGCATAAAGGCCCGGGATGACCCGATCGCTTTTGTCGAGTACCTGCATTTTAATGTTGGTGCGCAGCCCGCCCGAAATGCAGAGCAGCCAGGGTGATTTGCTGACCTCTCCGAAGAGGGGGGGGGACTGGACGGGAATGAGCAGCCCGGACCGTTTGCCGTAATCCTCGTCAATCCCCGTTCTGCAGAATTCGTTGTACTTCTCAATTGTGGCTCTCAGCTGTGTAATGGGCAGCTCCAGCTTCCGGGCGAGCTCATCCACGGTATCCGCCCGCACCATAGCGCCGGTCTTGACGCTGTCTTCCCATCCATCGATAACGGACTGGACGGAAACCTCGGCGGGTCCCCCGTAATAGGATCCAATGGGAGTCCACGGCGCCGCCTTCTCGGCATATCCGGAATCCCAGACAGCAAATATCGTCGAATCCGGCTGTTGCATCTGCGCGGCACCCGCAAAGGACACAATGCTGTCCTCGTTGCCGTAGCGCACTGCGTTTTTGTTCACTACCAATCCGGTGAAAGCCCGGTAAGGCTGCGTCCCGGGGCCCGCACCTCCCATCAGCATAGGCGCGTTCGGTACCGTCTTTTGCCATGCCGCGCCCACCCACAGGCCCATCTTGTGCCCGTCACCCGCATAAACGCCTGCCCCGTTTTTCACGAAAGGCAGCATCCACGGGCAATACTTTTCCACCATTTCCTCGTCCTTGAAATCTCCGGTGGCAAGAACAACGGCCTTCGTGCCTTTATAGATACAGTAACCGCCGTCCGGAGTTCTCGCGATCACAGCCCCGACCCTGCCGGTGTTGTCGTCTTCGCGAACGAGCTGAACCGCTGTCGTATCATAAAAAATCCGAACACCGTGCCCCTGGGCGGATTCAGCCAGGACATTTACAACAAGCTGCTGGCTGCGGCCTGCCGTCTTTACTCCTTCCCCGAGCCAGGAGTGCGAACCCGGATGCATTGTCATGGTGCCTTCGGGATCGGTATTGCCCATTTCGATGACAGACTGGTATCCTGCGGCTTCCATTTTGTCGATCAGCCAGTCCATGGCCTCGCCGCTCTTGCGCGCCCAGAGCCACCATTTGTCCTGATCAACCCTGAACGAGTGGCACTTCATTTCATCCTTGAATTCCCTGGCGGGATCCGATGCTAGTCCGAGCTTACGCATCAACTTGCTGTTGAAAGCATGATTGGAGCCGCCGCGGCCTACAGGTGCGGAACTCGAAGCGATCACCACGACTTCTGCTCCATTCTCTGCGGCTGCGTTGGCACAGACCAGGCCGGATGTTCCGGCTCCGATTACAACGATTTCCGCGGGTATTCTTGCCTTAATCTCATTTGCCGGGATTGGAGGCGGAGGAGTTTCAAACGAGTAGATCCTGGATTGATTGAATTGAGTTGAACTCAATCCGTTTTCAACGGGTCCGGAGTCAGCCGCCGTAATGATGATGGCTCCCGCGGCAGTGCCTTTCATGAACGTTCTTCGAGAGATGCCGTTCTTCGCTTTCTTAGCCATTTGTCCCTCCGGAAGTATGCGCTGTTGAGGCCGGGTCATGACAAAGCGCCGACATATAGGATTATAGCCCGGAATATGGATTTATTACGAACCATAGCGGGACGCGGCATCCCTTATAGGACCACCGGTACGGTCAAAACGGGCAAAGGAGCATGCCGGACTACCAGCTCGGTCGTTCTGCCGAAATATGTTCCCCCGTGAAAAGAATGATGGCGGGCGCTTAATACAATGAGATCGATCTTTTCTTCAACAGCGTAGTGGATGATCTGTTCCGCCGCGTTTCCATGACGAACAATCGGCTTCATTTCACATTGCGCCTGTATATTGCTGGAGAACCAGTTGCACAAATCCTCCTCAGCGGTTGACGAATCGATCGCTTCCCTGCCTTCATGGATATTGAGCACGGTTAGGTCGGCATGGAAACGCTCGGACAGTGATGCGGCATATTGCAGACTGAGAGTCGCCTGGCCGGTAATATTGCACGGGCACAATATATTCTTGATTTGTGGAACGGCATCCTTATCCGTGACATCGATGAAATCATGCTCTTTCTGTCGGACTGTAAACAAAGGAACCCTGGAGGATTGCAGGACGCCGTTGGCCACGGATCCCATCAGAAGTTTCTTCACGCCGCCGAATCCATGGGTTCCTAAAACGATCAGATCGGTCCGGCCGGCGTCGACGGCTTCCAGGATCGCGTCTACGGGATGGGACTGCGTGAATATGTAATTTATGGACATCTTTTCGGCGGCGGAACCCAATTTTGATTCAACGTGGCGGGCCATATGGGATTGGATGTCTTTCCGGGTTGCGTTGATTTCCTCCGTAATCTGGTCGGCTATACCCTGCGTAAAATAACGGGGCAACTCTATGTGTCCGGCATGAAAAACAGTCAGATTTGCATTGAATTGGCGTGCACCTGCGGCGGCGTATTTAAGCGCCAGATCGGACAACTCGCTGAAATCGATTGGGCAAAGTATTTCCCTGGGTTCAAAGGTTACGGTCTCTTTCTTCATGACAATCCCTTCCATAGGTTGTTAACCCGCGTTGTTTACAACAATAATTTAACATAATGCAGATTTACCGGAAAAGAGCAATGGATCCGATGTGGAGGAACCTGTCTTTACACCGGAGCAGGCGGGAACGCAGCCGGTTTTAAATCCTGGCTGAAATACGGCAACTTGGGCGCATCCGGCATTTATCATTAACGGGCCAAAGCCTGATTTTGGCGGGCGCCTATAAGTTACGGTAGATTTCGAAAGAGAGGGATCACCCCAGGAGATCGAAGATGGAACGGAGTCTTCTCCGCCGCGCCAGGACAGTCCAGATTTTCTCAAGGCGAGCTCTGACCTCTTTGGCGTTATTTCTGATATAAGTAAAACTCAGAGGAGAGAATTGTTCCATGTAATATAAATATTCCCCGGGGTAAGAGTCGGCGTGTTCTGCCATAGAGTTGAAAATCATCGTCCTGCCGCTGCGGCGAATCAGGGCTCTCAATTCCAGTCCCCCGGCACTGTCGAAGCAGTTTGAAGGATGCATTACGCAGTGAATGAAAGCCCAGAGTTGATTCGTGACGCGGTCCATCTGTTTTATGGCCGCTTTGAGCGTAAACAGCGTCTGCTGTTCCGAGGTCCGGTCTTCGTTGAGGTCCTGAAGGTCGTCCAGCAGTTGAAGCGCGACTCCGTAGCCGAAACAGAAATCCGCTTCCGGATCTTTCAAACTTCCTTCTATCAGCCATCCATCGGCCAGTACCGAGGATCCTCCTTTTCTGATGCTGATGCGCAACAGCTGTTCCTCGTCGAGAGCATCTGATTTATCCTGTTGCCTGAGGCTTTGTATCTGGCCCGTGTGGATTGCCAGCAGGCTGAAATATACTTCGGGGAAAGCGGATCGGGGAAATTCGTCCTCAATCATTTCAACAAGCCGGTAAACGGTTGATTCATGAATATCCTCGGAATCGACTGTCCGGCCGGACAGTCGGCGCCCCAAACGCCTGCATGCCGCTTTCTTGGATTTGATCGGAAGTTCTCGACGATCGAGATGATTGTCCGTGTACGGATACAGCAGGCTGTAGGCAAGAATCGACGGAGAGAGTGCAGGTTGCCTGCCCAGGAACAGTTGCAGGCAGTTCATAATCCATACATTGCGCAAAGCCTGACCAAGGGCCTGCGTTTCAATGCTCACATCGAATGCCCGGGCCTCGCGGATGAAAGCCCTTGTGGCTTCAAAGTACTCCCGGGAAAAAATAATGTCGAAATGGCTTTCCGGGAAGCCGAGAATCCTTGTTCCGTATCGGCGCAATAAAAAAAACATGCGGTCACGCCACGCCGATTGCATTTGCTTTTTGTCCGGGTAATCGCGCAATGCCTTTTCCAGAATATCATTCAACCGGTCGGCCTCCCGTTCATTGTCGCGCTGATCGGCAGGCGAATATATTTGGGCCGGTTCGGGAGGGTCGACCGTTGATCCATGCCACAAAGCGACATATTTTTCGACGTAACTCTCGACGGTTGCATCAAAACTGTATTTTCTCCCGGACATTTCCATAGTCGGATATACCGGCTCCTTCCATCCGCATGAATAAATGTAATTACGATGCCGGAAATTTTTTTGTTCAAAAATTAATAAGAGAATTTCCGTAAAAGGAACAGCCGGGACGCATGAATCCCGTTAAAAACACATGCTTGCTTTACCGCACCACCAGCACGGGAATCTCAACCTGGTGGCGCACCGGGTCGACCGTTTCTCCCAGGAGAAGGTCTCCCAGCAAACGGTGCCCGTGAGAGCCCATAACAAGCATATCCACTTTATGGGATGTAATGTAACGAACAAGCTCCCTGGCGGGATCGCCGTGGGGAAGCGCAATTTCAACAATCCCTCCCGCAGATCGCAATTCTTCCGCAATTTCCAGAAGGTATTGTTCATCCTCACGGGTATGCTCGTCATATACGTCCTTGCTGTATACCTGTGACGGCGCGGAATCCGACACGTGAATCAGAGTCAGCATCGCCCCTTCGGCCTTGGCCAGAGACAAAGCCCGGCTTACGATCGCCGCATCACCGTCATCCCGGCCCAGGGCAGCCGCGATATGTTTTGAATATTGCGTTCTGATCCCCTCTATAACGCCCATGGAGCCGGTGGGTTTTCCCTCTTTCCAGCCCTTCTCTCCACGGACTAATGGAAGCGCAATAACATAAATGAGGAACAGGGTGATCGCACCGGCGGTGCCGACGGCAAGAATAGATACTATTATGGGTGCGCCGCCCTCAATCCATTCCGCAATCTGGTCGTATACCAGTTTGCCGTTCAGCACAATGATGGCCGTGGAAGTGATCCAGGCCAAAACTTTCACCCAGGATTTGCTGGCAAAGGAACCCATCTTTATTCTGTCGCTCGTAAAATGCACCAGGGGCACGATAGCGAACGGCAACTGCAGACTGAGAATTACCTGGCTTAGAATCAACAGCCTGTAAGTGCCCTGATCTCCCGAGATCGAAATGACCACAACCGCGGGGAGCAGCGCTATCAAACGGGTGATCAGCCTTCGAAGGTAAGGCCTCAATCGAATCTTGACGAACCCTTCCATCACGATCTGTCCGGCCAGCGTGCCCGTCAAAGTGGAACTCTGACCCGCTGCGAGCAGCGCCAGCCCGAAAGCTATGGAAGCGGTCTGTGTGCCGAGAAGCTGTTCGAGCAGCTTGTGCGCCTGCTGTATCTCCGTGACGACTATTCCGTGTCGATAAAACACGGCTGCCGAAAGGATAAGTATCGCCGCATTTACAAAAAATGCCGCATTCAGGGCAATGAAGGAGTCGAAAAGGTTGAATCTGCAGGCCTGGGACTTGGAGTCGGCGGTTCGCGATACCCGGCGTGTCTGCACAAGGGAGGAGTGCAGGTAAAGATTATGCGGCATGACGGTTGCGCCTATGATTCCGAGAATGATGTACAAAGATCCTTCGGGCAGGGAAGGAGACAACCCGGCAGCAGCAGCTCCCCAATCCGGTTTGGCCAAAAACAGGTTGACCATGAATCCGCCGGCTATGACGGCGATCAACGATAAAATGAAGGCCTCCATTTTGCGAATTCCCAATTTCTGGATCGCGAGCAGGATGAAGGTATCGAACAGGGTAACAAACGCGCCCCAGAGCAAAGGAAGGCCGAAGAGAAGGTTCAGTCCAAGGATGGTACCCAGCAATTCCGCAAGGTCGCAGGCTGCAATGGCGATCTCGCACAGAATCCAGAGCGCAAAAGAAGCGGATTTTGAGTATTCGGACCTGCACGCCTGCGCCAGATCCTTCCCGGTGACGATCCCGAGCCTGGCGGCCAGGGTTTGCAGCAGCACCGCCATCATGTTCGACATGAGGATAACCCAGACAAGCGAATAACCGAATCGGGAGCCGCCCTCGAGATCGGTGGCCCAGTTGCCGGGATCCATGTAGCCTACACTGACCAGATAGGCCGGTCCCGCAAAAGCAAAGATGCGTTTCCATAACCCGGGATATTTTGTCGGGACGGTACTGTGGACTTCTTCTAGAGATTTGCCTGAAGAATTGTTTGCAGGTTCTGTTCCGGATTTTTCCTTGTCCATGGGGTGATGTTCTCTATTTCATACAAGTTTCGACAAAGGATCCCGATTGCCCTGTACGCCTCTGCAAGCTTTTGAGGACGAATCGAAGACTCAACATGCCGGCGATTTATCCCTAATTAAGGTAGCATCCTTTTCTCCTTCCCCAATCGTTTAATGCAGGGGAAATTTTCAGGATGTTCAATGGATAACATGATATATTGGCGCCCGCAGATCGAAGGAGCAAAAAGAGGAATATATTATTTAAGGACAACCAGGGAAAATCTTAAATCGCGGGCCGGGAATACGAAGCAGAAATGCCGTTCGTACCAGTCGGGAGAAATGGCGCAGATCAATCTTCCGGGAAGGCACAAGAGGCTTTTTCCAAATGTAATTTTTCTTTCTTTGTATTCGTATTGAAACGGCACGTAGTTATATCGCCTGTATTTCGTAAATATTTCCATGGAGTTGTAGGCCAGGTGCTGGCAATGTGTAGGATCGGTCCATGAATTCATGGAAGAAAAATGAGGTGTTTCAATGTGAACCTGAGCACCCGCTCTGCAAATTCGATGGACTTCCTCCATGGTTTTAAGTATATCGGGAACGTGCTCAATAATGTGATTCAGGCGCACGCATGTAAACGTGTCGTTCTCGAAGGGCCAGGGGAAATCGCGGATGTCGTGGACAATATCGACATTCGGGCCGCTTACACGGTCAATCCCGATCGCGTCAGGAATTTTTGTTTGACCGCATCCCACATCGAGAGCTGTTTTCGGGATATCGGCAATATCCGATTCCTTTTTTAATGATTGGGCCGGTTGTTCTTCCGTATAAGAATTTCGATTTTCCTGACTCATAAAAAGCCTCCACGTTGATCATCGGGAGAGACGGTTCCAATTAAAATTCAACATTATTTCCGGCAATGCTCTTTCCTATTAAATCCCTTAAGATCTGGTTCGTTCCTTCGTAGATCTGCGTGATTTTCGCGTCGCGCAGATATTTTTCTATCGGGTAGTCCCGAACGTATCCGTAGGCTCCGTAAATCTGGAGGGCATCGGCCGCAATCTTCATGGCTGCGTCGGAGGCAAAGCATTTGGCCATTGCAGCGGGAAGCATGGGACGATTCTTTTTACATGAGTCCAGATAACGGGCGGCCGAATACGTCAATGAGCGGGCCGCTTCCAACTGGATGGCCATATCGGCCAACAGAAAACGCATGCCCTGGAAACCGGAGATGGGTTTTCCGAACTGCCGGCGCTCCCGGGAATATTCAATAGCAAGATCCATAGCCCCCCGGGCAATTCCTAATGCCTGGGCAGCTACCGACGGACGGGACAGGCTCAGTACCTTCATGATGTTTTCATGCCCGCTCCCTTCCGGCCCCAATAGATTTTCGGCCGGAACACGGCAGCCGTCGAAAAATATTTCCCGTGTGACCGAAGCCCGAATTCCGAGCTTGTCTTCAATCCTGCCGAACTCAAGGCCTTCGGCGCCTTTTTCAACCACGATGAATGAAGCGCCACGGTTTTCTTTATCCGGATCCGTCAGACAGAAAACGGAATAGATGTCGGCTTCACCGGCATTGGTAATCCATTTTTTGGAACCTTTCAGAACATATGCGTCCCCTTCCCGGCGCGCGGTACAGGCAACAGCGCTGATGTCCGATCCCGCCTGATGTTCGCTTACTGCAATCGATGCCAGTTTTTTGCCTGCCGCGATGCCCGGCAAAAATCGGTTTTTTTGTTCTTTGTTGCCGGCCACGATTATCGGAAGGGCGCCCGCGACGGTACCGCCAAAACTCAGGGCGATGCCGGCGCAGATTCTGGACAGTTCCTCCATGACGATAACGGTGTTGAAAATCGGGGTTCCGTTGGAGATGCCTCCGTAGGATTCTTCTATGAAAACTCTGAAAATGTCGTTATCCGCGAGGGTTTTTACAACAGGCCAGGGGAACTCACCGCTCTTGTCATAGTCTGCAACAACGGGCCTTATTTCTTTTTCAGCAATTTTTCGGACCAGATTTTGTATTTCTTTTTGCTCTTCAGTAAAAAAATAATCCATCGGTTTTCCCATTGTCCGGCAGTATTTCGAATCGGTTATGATAACTTTCCAGCTTCCGCGTCTAAATAAATCAATATATCCATTTTATCAAAATTTTAAAGACCCGATCCGATAGCATCCCCGTCAAGATTTATGCCAATCTTCTTATTGGTAGCGGTTTGACGCCGGTATCCCTGTTGGGTGCATCATTCAACAACCGGGATGGTACCTGATAATATTGAAATTAATATAATGGAATTTATATTCATATTTCTGTCATTGTGATTCCGCCGGCCCCCGGCCATACTGGAAGTATATGTTGCGTTTGCGTGAGATGTTTTTCGGCACGAGGAGTGCCGATCCGATTCTAGTTCTGCGTGGCCGTGTAGAGAGGTTCCGCGATCTGATAGAGCGAAACAACAGGGTGCTCGAACTTATGGCCGATGCGGAAGAAAAGCTGAGTGGAGAGTACATTTTTGACACTCGGTATCTGCACAGGTTGGATGCCGAGCTGGCCGATGCCGTCCATGCGGTAGTTCAGGATATCTCGCAGATCAATCCGAAATATCGCCTGGCCCTTGAAAGCGCTTTTCAGCGGATTCGCAGCCATGTAACCGCCGCCCTCGGAGAAGGGGATGAAATGTCCCCATGTCCTGTATGTGTGCAACTGGAGCGGATCGGCAGCGATGAGGCGCCCTGGGCGGGCGGGAAGATGGCACGCCTTGGCGATCTGCGTTCACGGCCGGACATTCCGATCCCGCCAGGCTTTGTAGTGACCGCCACTGCTTTTGAAGGGATTCTAAGCCATCCGTCCATTACGCAGCTCATAGATGCGGTGGATTCGCCCCACACGGACCTCAGCGCTGCCTGTGCGGAACTGCAGGCTCGTCTGAAAAGCAGTCCTTTCCCTGAAAAAGTGGCCAAGGAGATTAAAAACTGCCTGAAACCCTTCGGGCGACGCACCCGGTTTGCCGTGCGCAGCAGCGCTATCGGGGAGGACGGAGAGTTCAGCTTCGCGGGTGTATACGCCACCGTGATGAATGTCCCGAGCGATCGGGTTATCGAAGCTTGCCGGAGGGTAGTTGCCAGCCTGTTCTCCGAGCAAGCCGTCCTGTATCGCCGAAGCCACGGCTTGCCGTTGAAGGGAGCCGCTATGGCTGTAGGTTGTATGCGTATGATTCCGGCTGTTGCCGGCGGAGTTCTATATACGTTCGATCCGGGCGATCCCACCTCCGACGCTATGCTGATAAGCGCTTCATGGGGATTCGGAAAGACGGTAGTTGAAGGAGCGGGGCCGGCCGACCACTTCCTTGTCGCCCGGCAGCCTCCACACCGGGTCCTGGAGACCGTCATCGCGGAAAAAGACAGCCAATTTCTTGCCGAGGCGGCTGAAGGGTTGCGGCGCACGGCTGTTTCTGCCGGCGTCCGGGCTGAACCGAGTATCGGCGACTCCGAATTGAGGCGGCTGGCCACGATAGCGCTGGGCGTCGAACACTACATGCGCGCTCCTCAGGATATCGAATGGGCTCTTGATAAGCGGGGCGCTCTTTGGATCCTTCAGGCACGGTCCCTGCGACTGGATTCGTCTCCGGCGGAGCGTACCGGTGAACCGGAAGCTGCGGTTGCCGGTTATCCCGTCCTGATGCAGGGGGCGGGAGTTGTGGCCTGCAGGGGGATAGCCGCCGGCAGGGTAGCTATGGTGGATCAAACCGCGAGCCTTAAGAATATTCCTTCGGGAAGCGTTCTGGTGACGCAGTCCGCTTCTCCCGGCCTGGGGCGTCTGCTGCCCGCAGCGGCGGCTCTGATCGCTGACTCCGGATCATCGGCGGGTCATTTGGCGGCTCTGGCTCGGGAATATCGTGTGCCGGCCGTCATGGCTACCGGCGTGGCTTCGCGGATACTGGCACCGGGTATGGAAGTGACGGTCGATGCCGAGGAAAACGTCGTCTACGCGGGCCGCGTTGAAGGGCTCATCCGCCGGGGGCTGCCGCGTGGGGATCATTATGAGGATATGCGCGAATTCCGTACGTTGCGCGGGATGTTGAAGTTTGTCACGCCCCTGAATCTAAGGGATCCGTCCTCGCCACGGTTCACTCCCGAACAATGTTCCTCGTATCACGACATCATCCGTTTCGCCCATGAAAAAGCCGTCCTTGGGTTGTCGGACCCGGGCAACTTCAACTGGCGCAAGGCACGCCGCCGGCTGAGACGTGTCGTGCTGGGCATCCCCCTCGAGTTGTCCATCATAGATCTGGGCGGCGGAGTGGCTGAAGACGTCCCGCCTGGAGATATCAAACCGGCTCATCTGATCTGTACGCCGCTGGCCATACTGTTGGAATCACTCAGCGCGCCGGGAGTCTGGGGAACACAGCCGGCCGATATGGACCTGCGAGCTCTCATGTCGAGCCTCACACGTACGCGCGGCCTTACGAATTTCGGCTCGGCGGAGATCCAGAACAACCTGGCGATAGTAACCGGTTGCCACATGAATCTCAGCCTGTACCTGGGCTATCATTTCAACATCATTGACTGTTATTTGGGTGATTCGCCCGAGGACAGTTATATGCTCTTCCGATTCACCGGCGGAGTCTCCGAACTGACACGGCGTGCCCGGCGAGCGGACTTGTTGGACAGAATACTCTCCAGGTACGGTTTTGCCGTAGAACGCGCGGGCGATCTGGTTCTGGCAAGGTTGCACGGCGTTTCAGCTGCGGAAATGAAGCGACGGCTTCAGATGGTGGGACGCTTGATCGGTTTCACTCGCCAGCTCGATGTCCTGCTGCGTGATGAGGGCATTGTCCAAAGATTGGTGGATGGTTTTATGGCCGGAAGCGTTAATCCGGCGGAGGTATTGGATGGGAAGGGGGAACGATTTCAACCCTGATTACCCCGATGCCCGGGCAGAGTGTGCGACCGCATTCAACACCCGTCTATGCCGCTCCGGTCGTTTCGCTTGCTTTCGCTTGAACAAAATCAGGCAAGAAATGCGGGCTATACGGACAATTCCTTGAAAATCGACTGAGGATCCCCTACCATGATCCGTTAAATGTCCGGTTCAATGACCTGTAAAATGGCCCCACGGTGTCATATCCGCAATTCAACCGCAATTCCGATGGCGCTGGAGACCGCTTCATGAACGGGATTATTTTAGTAAGGAGAAAGGAATATGTTCGGGAGCCTGTATCTCCCCACGGCAGGGCACGCGGTAAACATGTTTGTCCTGCTGGGGCTTGGCGGAGGCGTAGGATTTTTGTCCGGAATGTTCGGCGTCGGGGGAGGTTTTCTGATGACACCCCTGCTGATCATGATCGGCATCCCGCCCGTCGTGGCAGCGGCTTCCGACTCGAACCAGATCGTGGCGGCGACGACCTCGGGATCTTATGCACACTATCGCATGGGCAATGTCGACATCAAGCTGGCGATTTTCCTTCTCATCGGCGGAGCTGCAGGAGGAACCCTCGGAGTGCAGGTCATCAAAATACTGCGCCGGCTCGGCGAGGCCGACCTTATCATCCGGATCGCCTATGTAGTCATGCTGGGAATCATGGGATCGTACATGCTTTTCGAGAGCATTCAGAGCCTGCGACGTGGAGCCGTTGTTTCTTCTGCCGATTCAGGGAATCCGGTGCCTTCGCGTATCGCGCGGTTGACCGCAAAGCTTCCCTTCCAGATGCGATTTGAAAAATCGGGTATAACGCATTCTCCGATCCTGCCGCTGGCACTCGGCGGATTCGTGGGCCTGCTTGCGGCTATCATGGGAGTAGGTGGGGGGTTTATCATGGTCCCCCTGCTGCTCTACGTCCTGCGAGTTCCGATGCAGGTTGTGGTAGGCACGAACCTCTTTCAGGAGGTATTCATGTGCGCCAATGTGACGTTCATGCAGTCGATGACAAACCAAACGGTGGATTTGGTTCTGGCCCTTGTCCTCCTGGTCGGATCCGCCATAGGGGCTCAGTTCGGAGCGCACTTCTCACGGAGGATTAAGGCGGATCAATTGAAGGTCCTTCTGGCGGGCATCATTTTACTGGTGATGGGGAAAATGCTTCTGACACTCTTTTTGCCCCCGCATTTGCTGCTCGACCTTAAGGGAATTCGATGAAATGAAACGGAAAGAAAACGGACGGCACAGCATTTTAGGAATATTTTTGATGCTCTCGGGGCTTGTGGTCTTGTCCGGTGCGTCTGCAGTCGCTGCAGACCTGAATCTCGTTCCCAATTCGATTCGTATCGGTCCGTTCTTCAGCGGGGCATCGGTTCATATTTCCGGGAAGATTCCGGCGGGAAGCCGGGCAATTGTCGAGATGATCGGCAAACGGATTGAAGAACAACTGCTGCGTAAAGGGCGGCATTGGGATATCTGGATGAGCGTGGGGGAAATCGATATAGAGGACGCTCCCAATCTCTACTTCGCACTGAGTACGGATCCGAAGGAATTTTCCGGATCCGGCGAGGAGGCCGAATTCGGATATGCCGCGCTGAAAAAGCGGGTTTATTTTAAAGGGGACGTTCAGGGAATGACCCGGAAGGAGATTCTCCGCCGGTTCGTTAAACTGAAAGAGGCGGAAAATCTTTACTCTGAACAGCCCGGCGCGCTAAAGATATCCGGACCGCCGGAGGGCATCGCGGAAGTCGAGGGCTCATTCAGAATTCCATCCCGGGTCCCTCCCGGCGATTATCTGGTGCGCCTGTCGGTCGTGGATCATGGCCGCTTGCTTCACTCCGAAACGGTGCGTCTCGACATCCGAATGAAGGGGTTGCCTGCGTTTCTCAGTTCTCTTTCCCGCACACACGGCGCCCTGTACGGTCTGTTCGCCGTCTTCATAGCGGCCCTCTTTGGTTTTCTCGTCGGTGTGGCGTTCAGAAGAGGTCGGGCTCATTGAAAAGAGCAAATCTGCTGATTATTAATTTGATACTGGTTATGTCCCTGAGCGGGCGGGCATAAACTCTCGGCTTCAGGACCGTCTTCGGCAGCAACATGGTGCTGCCCCACGGACGGCCTCTGAACCTCAGCGGCTACGCAGATCCGGATGCAGCCCTGACACTTGAAGTGGATGCCGGGCGTTACAGTTTCAGAAGCGATGCTGCGGGGCGGTGGCAGACGGAAATAGAGTCTTTGCCGGATCACGCTGCTGTCAGTTCCTTTGAGCTGGACCTGATCCGTGACTGACGGTACAGATTTAGCGGATTGCCCTTTTTTTGACAATAACCGATGAAGCAGAGCGGGACCTTCACATCTACCATAAATTTATGACAGTGTCGGCTCCTGTTCGGCATTTGCCGGTTGATTAAGGATGCTGTTCGGTTCAATATTTAAAAAAACAGCCGAAAATCGAAATAAGCATATTATGAAACCCGGGGACTTGATCGATAGAAGAGAGTTTCTTTTGGCGTCAGGCTGCGGCATCGCGGCCTTGTCATTATTCTGCCGGACGGCTTCAGCAGGTTGGGACGATGTGCCGGAAATCCTTGCACGCATCCGGGCCCCGGTATTTCCCGAACGTGACTTTGTCATCACTCGATACGGCGCCGTGAGCGACGGCGTTTCGGATTGCAGCAAAGCTTTTCTCGGGGCAATCGATGCGTGCAGCCGGGAGGGAGGCGGACGTGTGGTCGTCCCGAGAGGGGATTTTTTGACCGGCGCGATCCATCTCCGCAGTAACGTGAATCTTCATATTTCCGAGGGTGCGACACTGCGGTTTCTGCCGGATCCCCGTCTATATCTGCCCGCGGTGCACACCCGATGGGAAGGTGTGGAATGCATGAGCTATTCTCCCTTCATTTATGCCTGCGATCAGGAAAATATCGCCGTTACCGGCGCCGGCATCCTGGACGGGCAGGCAAGCAGGGAGCATTGGTGGCCTTGGTGCGGCAGCCCTTTTTACGGCGGCAGCCTTGACGGGCCCAACCAGATGGCTGCGCGAAAGAAGCTTTTCGGGATGGGAGAAAATGACGTTCCGGTCAAGGACCGGGTATTGGGCGAAGGAAGTTATCTCCGGCCGAATTTTATACAGTTCTACCGATGTCGGAACGTGCTGCTGGACGGCGTGACGGTCCGCAATTCACCCATGTGGCAGATACATCCCGTCCTGTGCGTCAATGTTACCGTAAGAGGCGTATCCATGCTCAGCCACGGTCCGAACAACGACGGCTGCAATCCGGAATCGTGTCGCGACGTCAGAATCGAAAACTGCTTTTTTGATACGGGGGATGACTGTATTGCCGTCAAATCCGGCCGCAATCGTGACGGCCGTCGTATCGGGGCGCCTTCCGAGAATATAATAGTGCGGCATTGCAGGATGAAGGACGGACACGGAGGCGTCACGATAGGAAGCGAGGCTTCCGGCGGCGTGCGCAATGTCTTTGCGGAAGACTGCGATATGAACAGTCCGAATCTTGAGAGGGCGCTGCGCCTGAAAACGAATTCCGTGCGCGGCGGATTTATCGAAAATGTCTTCATGCGCAATGTAACGGTTGGACAGGTGTCCGACGCGGTGCTGCGCATCAACCTCTTTTACGAGGAAGGGGATGCGGGACGGTTTCCTCCGACGGTACGCAATATAGAAATGAGTAGCGTGAAAAGCGGTAAAAGCAAATACGCTCTTTACCTGCGCGGCTACCGGCACGCCCCCCTGCGCAATATACGCATTTCCCGCTGTTCATTCGAAAACACCTCGCTTCCCGATGTTATCGAGAACGTTGAAGGGCTGACGATTGACTGAAAAATACGGGATGATTGTGAATGAGGATTTTGAGTTTTACGAATTTGCACTGTTTCGGAGGAAAATGTTGAAAATTGTGATTAGATGCAAGTTTTTCCTTTATAGAATACGCTGATTGTGAGATTTTATTCAGAATTTGACTTATTATTGTATAATCGTCGTCATAAAACACTAATTGGGCAAGGAGGGATGGTAATGGCTAGGCTTGTGGCGAATAAATACGTTGGTGTAGTGCTGTGCTTGTTTCTGTTTCTCGGAGTCTCTTCCGCCGAAGATCTCAAAGGCGCATTCTCTATTTCTCCCCATGTGGGTGGTTTTCACTTTGATGATAATCTGGATATAGACGATGGGGTCGTTTTCGGGATTGGCGCCGGCTATAATTTTACCCAGAATTTGAGCCTCGAATTCGTTCTGGATCTCTCCGACATGAGCACGGAATCCGGGTTGGATTTGAACGGGTACTCTTATCGTTTTGAAGGTATCTATCAGCTCTTTCCCGAGGGGAAGGTAATTCCCTTTTTCGCCTTGGGTGTCGGCGCCATGACGTTCGATCCCAGCTACGGTGATTTGGAAACCAAGCTTATTTCGGACTACGGCGCAGGCGTGAAATATTTTTTCAGGGATGGAGTCGCCTTAAGAGGAGACGTTCGTCATGTATTCGTCGAGGATCAGTCCCATATAAATATTTTGTATACCCTGGGAGTCGAATTCCTGTTGAATAAAAAGGCAGCCGCTCCGCCTCCGCCTCCGCCTCCGCCTCCGGACAGCGACGGTGACGGTGTGATCGACAGTGAGGACAAATGTCCGGATACTCCCAGGGGAGTCAGGGTGGACAGGTCCGGATGCCCGCTGGACAGTGACGGCGACGGTGTTCCCGACTATCAGGATAAGTGTCCGGATACTCCCAGGGGAGTTAAGGTGGACAGGTCCGGATGCCCGCTGGACAGTGACGGCGACGGGGTCTACGACTACCTGGATAAGTGCCCGGACACTCCCAGGGATCTCAAAGTCGACTCCACTGGATGCCCGATCCTGATGAAAGAGAATGTATCTATCCGCCTGGATATTCAATTCGATGTCAACAAGGCTGATATTAAACCGGAATATCACGAACGCCTTAAGGAAGTCGCGGACTTTATGGTCAAATATCCGGAAACAAAGGCCGTGATTGAGGGACATACCGACAGTACCGGCGCAGCGGCTTACAACCAGAAACTTTCACAGAGAAGGGCCGAAAGCGTTCGGGATTACCTGATTAAAAATTTCAACATCAGCCCGGATCGTTTGACGGCGAAGGGCTACGGCGAAGAAAAGCCTGTGGCCTCGAACGATACGAAAGAAGGCCGCAGTCAGAACCGCCGCATCGAGGCGGTCTTCAACGCTGAAAAGGAATATTACGAAAAGAAGTAGTCATCAGTGCTGACGATTCATCCGGGCGGGACCTTCGGAATCCCGCCCGGATTCCACTGTCTGCGGTGAAGATCAGACTCCATTCAGTTTCCGTAGTATATTCTGCAGCGGATTAAGAATCCGGTCCGAAGCATCTCTTCACATCGAAGACACCGGCGTTGCGTGCGTATGCGCCCATAGTGTCCAGCCTCAGCCCGTCCTTGGTGCCTGAAAAGCCGAAGCCGCAGTCGTGCATTATTTTGGTGTTGATCACGATCGTACCCTGCCCGCCGTTGCACGCTTCCTCGACCCATGAGAATAGATAAACGCCGTCCCGTATCTTTGCGTATTGGCTGGGAGAGCTCCACTGCATTCCCATGGCGCCGTTTTCCATAAAGATCGTCCAGGAATAGGAGTAGGGCGTGCTGTAGACGTGCATGGAGGTCAGACTATCGGAGTAGTTCCACGTGAGCGCGCGACCGACCAGTTCGTCGGTAAAGCCGTGGCGCAAATATTGGGGAGGCGTCAGGCCTTCCATTTCGATGATGCCGAAGATGAACTTGTAGGAAACCTCGTTGGCCATGAATTTTGAGCCGACCTGCGAATGGACGCACGAAGTCAGCCCATTGGCGAAGTCCAGGACGATCTTGACGCACTCGTAGGGCTTCATGCCGCTGTGCATGTGGGCGAAAAAAATCAGGTCCCTGTCGGGTTCGAAGGCTTCGTAGATCTCCTCGTGCCACTTGGAATCCCCGTCTTTTCTCCAGCGGAGTTTCTTTAAGCCATCGAACCTGTAGTTCCAGGCCTGGCCGCCGTCGTAGCGGACGGTGAATTCTTTGCCGACAAGGTACTCGCTCAATTCCATCTTGTTTCCGGCCATAGCCTCGCCGCCGGCGAAAATACTGGTGTTTTTCCGGACAGCCTGTTCAAGCTCCGCTTCAGTCATCGGCGGGTGGTCCAGGAACGGGCGGTAGACGGGCCTGGCTCCTTTCCGGTCCATTCCGGGCATTTCGAGGGGGATCTTTTCGCCGTGATCGTTGAAGGGTTCGAATATGGCGAGCTGTCCCAGGATTCTGCCGCTTCCGCGGAACATGTAGTATTCGAGCTCGTCTTTTTCATTAAAACCCAGACGCATGCCGGCCTGCCTGGCGTCGAGCAGGTCCATGACGTACAGGGTCATGATGCCCGAAAACTCGCACTCGGTTCTGTCGTAGATAAACATGTGATCGTTGATCTTGACGTAGTCCGATGGCGCGCAAAATGTGAGTTCGCCGCCGAAACGCGTCAACTCCACGAAAGACGACGAAACGATGGAGGGATAAAATTCCAGCGTCTCGATGCCGGTGTCCTGTTTCCAGTAGAAACCCTTGCCTTCAATCCTGTTTGTAAGATGGTGCCTCCCTTCCGGTGCCTCTTTCCCCGCGGCTTCGACATAGCCGTAATAGATCTGGCGCTGCACTTCCCGAAGGTCCTGGTAGCCGCTGAACCAGATTTCAAACACGGTGGCGAGACCGGTCCTGAGATCGATGAAGACGTTGTAGCCTGTCTGGGTTTTGGGCACCATGTGGGAGAAGAGCGCGATCCGATCCAGCGTCAGTGCGCCGTATCCAGACTCTACGGAAGCCCCTGCATCGACGGATACAGTAAGTTTATTTTTGTCCTTGAAGGTATAGTTCAGGACGGGACCATTGTCCGTGACGATTTTTAGCGACTTACCTGAAAGAGCATCCGACAACTCAGATGCGCATTTCGGACCGGATGCCGCCGGTACAAGCTTCCTGTCGATCTGTTCCTTAGTGAGTTTGGTGTATTGGATGCGATGCATCTGCTTTTTCGGATATTTTACTTCAGCCATAAACTCACCTCCTCCTATGGTTTACCGGGTTGAATTTCCGTTATTAAGAGTTTAAGTCGGTAGGTACAATACTTCCTTCAGCATTGCTTCCAATTCTGCTTTATGGATAATGATATACGCTTCCAACTTCTGCCAAACATCCTTATCCCCACATAGTTTCTCTCGCCAGCCTTTTACCTCGAAGTTTTCTTCATCGTAATTTTCTTCAATATACTTTTTTCGCAGATCTTCATAGAGATGTGGGTTGTCAAAAGGGAAAGATGTTGCCACACGCTCAAAATCATCCGCCTGACTATTACAACCTATTGCACGATAAGCGCTGATGAAAATCGAATAGGGCGGAGTGTCCGGCCAGTCTGAGCCAAAAAAATATTCATGCCCTCCGTTGTCGATGACTCCCTGTGCGCTGACAATTACTACAATATTTCTAGCGACAGCAGGTAGTGACTCAAGGCTCTGAAGTTCAAATTTTTCTTCGATTTTACTGAAAACTTTATCTGTCAGATCATCCATAAATCGTTTTTTTCGGTTTAAACAAAAAAGCCCCGGGAATGGCCTTGCAGCCATATGCCAGGGCTTCAATGGTTAACTGTGATCCGTTCCGAATCTACACGAGCCTGTCGGGACCGGCCGGGTCCGCTGGATAGGCTTTTGTAAAGGCCGGGACTTCAATCGGCCGGGCATAGGCGCGTCCGGGCTTATAATCGGCTTTAACGGACGGCCTGTATTGCAGCCGTTTGATTTTCCAGTTTTTGCCGGCCTTGACGTAGGATGCTTCGCAGATTCCGCCTTCCCACCATTTCACAATTCCTTCGCCCTGCAGGCGCGCCATGGCCACCAGTGAGGAATCGTCCTTCATGGGTGTTCCTGCTTGAATGGAATAGGGGAATCGGCCGACTGCGGATTTGCGGTCCCCGGCGACTTCTACGATATCCACGGCATCGATTTCAAATCCGGGCGCCGGTTCGATCTTCTTCCCGGTTTGACCGGAGCGGAAGAAGTTGCAGTACAGGCGGCTGAGGCTTTTTTCGCCCTTGAACAGACCTCCGTTGTAAACAACTTCCGCGTTGTCTTCGAAAAGATCGAGGGCCTCCTCGTATCGGCCCTCGTGGAGACGGGCTTCATAGGTCCGGTGCAGCGTACGGACCGCATTCGCGTCTTTCTGGATATCCGCTTTGTCGGCACCGGATTTGGGGAATCCGGCCGCCGCGGACGCGACCACGGCGCTCATGGCGGCGCCCGCCTTCCACATAAAGGATCGACGGCCGCTGTCCGGCTTCGGACTCTCTGTAGGTTCCGTTTTCGGTTTCAAGATAGCCATCTTACACTCCTTTCCCGAACCTGGCCTTCGGCCCGAAGAATTCTGTAATGTCATAGCGTCCGATGTCGCGTGCGATGGCGCCGATAGTGTTGAGGCTCACACCCCGCTCGCCCCCGGAAAAGCCGAAGCCGCAGGCGCGTTTTGTCTTTTCATTTTCAATGATGCAGGTCTCGGCGCCGTTGCAGGCCTCTTCCACCAGGTCGAATATATACACGCCGGGGCGGAGCTTCACGTAAAGCGCCGGGGCGCACCACTGCATCCCGAGGGTCTGGTTCGCCGTGTAGATAGTCCAGGCGGAAGAATGGGGCGTTGTGTACAGGTGCATGGACGTCATCTGGTCCGAGTAGGACCGGGTGAAGCCGCGGCCGACCAGTTCATCGGTGAATTCATGACGTACGTATTGCGGACACGGTACGCCGTCCATTTCGGCCGCGCCGAAAATGGCCCGGTAGGAGACCTCGTTTCCGTAGTACTTCGTCCCCATCTGCGAAAGAACGCAGGTGGTCAGCCCGTTGGTCAGATCCAGAGCGATTCTGCGGCAGCCGCGGGGATTGCTCCCGGTGACGATGTGGGCGAAAAATACCAGCTTTTCATCCGCTTCGAAAGCCCGGTAGGTTTCTTTCCGCCATTGGGCGTCGCCCTCTTTCCGCCACTCCAGGTTATACAGGTCAAGGACCTTGTAGTTCCAGGCCGGCTCTTCGTTGTCGTAGCGGAGCGTGAACTCCTTGCCGACCAGCAGATCGCTGAAAGGCAGCAGGTTGCCACCCATCATACCCGCTTCCGCCTGGGGGCCCTCAGGCACGGCACTGAAAGTCCGGGTGCTTTTTTCAGCGGCCGCCTGGACTTCTTCCGGCGTCATGTTCCTGAAATCCCTGGACGGACGGTAGACGGTTCTCATGCCTTTCGGGGGTGCGGCCGCCGCTTCGTTCGGCTTGGGTGCGTTGGTGCGGCCGAGGTTGATTGTTTCCCCATGTTCGTCGAACGGCGCCAGCGAAGTCAGCTGGCCGACGAGTCTGCCCGTTCCCCGGAACATGTAATATTCGAGCTCGTCCTTCTCATTGAAGCCCAGGCGCACGCCCGCCTGGGTTTCGGTGAACAGGTCCAGGACGTACAGGGTCATGATGCCGGAAAACTCGCATTCGGTTCTTTCGTAGATAAAAATGTTGTCGTCCACCATGATGTAGTCCGACGGGCTGCAGTAACCGAGATCGTCGGCGTGCCGTGTCAGTTCGACAAAGTTCGAGGAGATGGTGGATGGATACAGATCCAGGGTTTCGATGCCCGTGTCCTGCTTCCAGTACATGCCCGTGCCTTCGAGCCGGTTTGTTGTGGTGTGGAACTTTTCCGGCTCTTTCCGGCCCGGGGCCTCAACATAGCCGAAATAGATCTGGCGCTGCACTTCCCTTGGATCCAGTCCCAGTTCTTTGCCTCCCATGGTCCTTTCTTTCCTGTCGTCGCAGAACCAGACTTCAAAAACGGTGGCAAGGTTGGTGTCGAGGTCGACAAATACGTTATAGCCCTTAAAGGTATCCGGTATCATGTGAGAAAAGAAAACCATCTGCTTCAGCGGCAGTGCACCGTAGCCTGCCTGAACAGATTTCCCGCCGTCTTCTGCGACTGTAAGTTTGGTTTTATCCTTGAAGGCGTAGTTTAAAACGGGACCGTTCTCCGTCACGATCTTGAGTGACCGGCCGGCGAGAATGTCCGATAATCCGGAGGCACATTTCGGCCCCGCATCGGTCGCTTTCAGTTTTTGTTCAATCTGTTCTTTGGTGAGTTTTGTGTACTTGAATCGGTGCATCGGTATGTCCATTGGCTGATTCATTGGCTCATCTCCTTTAAAAATATCAATTCCCCGATACTCGAATGATTGGAGCGTTTATGGATGCTTTCCCAAGAGTCATAAGGGTAATACGCTGCGTTTCAATAAATATTGCGGGCGCCGACCGTTCCGGCAAACACGCATGAATGCCCGGCTCGCTCCGGCTGCATTTCTCATAATCCCGGCTGATCCCTAGAAGATACATTAAATCGGACTAAATTAAACCAAATTTTTACCCGTGGTTTGTCTGTCCGGAGAAATCCGGGATGCGAAGCGGTTCTATTCCTGCGAATGTTCGGGATGATGACGGTTTTTTATTATGAGAATCAGGAACCAGAGAACTCCGAACGTGATCGACATGTCGGCGACATTGAAAATACCTGTTCGCAACGCTCCGATACCTACGTTCATAAAATCGAAGACGCGGCCTTCATTGGCTATGCGGTCGATCAGGTTGCCGCAGCCGCCGCCCAGTACGACGGACATGGCCGCGATCTGCAGCCGGGTCAGTTGTTTCGATATCAGAATGTAGATAAAAAGGCACCCAAGAAAAATACCGACAAGAAGTGTGAAGATAATATACCGGGCCGGTTCGGAAATGCTCGATCCCAGGCTTAAAAATGCTCCGGTATTTTCGGCATACTGCAGGCGGACGGTGTCATGAAGAAAGCGGATGGTTTCACCTTGCGGCAGATTTTGTCTGGCGATGTTTTTCGTTATCCGGTCGCAAACGATAATGGCGAGCAGAATTAAGAACAGGGTCAGGATTCTTTTTTTTAATTCCATAATTTCAATTACATGTCCGGGATTGATATTCTTTTCGCGTGGATTAGTTGAGCATCGCCGGGCAGTGCCAGTTCCGTACGGTTTCTGCAGAAGAAGGCCAGTCCTTTGTAGCTTGTCAGGTATTTATATGTTTTGGAGAGGAGCCCTCCTCTGGCTCGTATAATCAGAGGATTCTTCTGAAAGGACAGGATTTTTAGAAACTCGTCCGGCTGTACGTGCACGATGGTGCCGCAAGCTTTAACGGCGTTGGCTATCGCGGCTGACGCGGCAGCGGCCGATGCGGCTGCAGATGCTCCTCCCATATCGGGTCCTTTCTCGTAAAAACGGTTCAAGGTTCAACGTTATTAATCAGGGTAATGCACAAAAACATTTAATTTTCGACCGGACATTTAGAAATTGGAAATTTCATCATTTATCTGACTTCTGCTGGTGTTGTTAAAAGGGCGAACACAAGGTTCGCCCCTACGGGCAATAATATCGGAACAATGAAACCAATCGGGCCGCCGACTCCAAATCAGCCCCAATCTTCAATTTTTAATCTTCAATCCAAAAACAGCCACACGGATTGAATAAATTTCCGTGGGAAAAGGCGGAAACCAATAACACGGGGAGAGGGCGAACACAAGGTTCGCCCCTGCTATTTTCCCGCTTTTTCCAGTACGTTCCAGATCAGGGCTCCCGCACCGAGAACCGCCGGATTCCTCTCGGTTAATTGGGACGGAAGAAGCTTTACCTTGTTCCGGAAGATCGGGAACAGATGCTCTTCCAGGGATTGCCGGGTTGGATTGAACAACATGTCCCCGGCTTCGGCCAGTCCGCCGAAGAAAATGATCGCTTCCGGGCTCAAATGAGCCACGGAGTCGGCCAGTTTGACACCGAGAACACGACCGGTGAATTCAAAAGCTTCGAGAGCCAGCGGATCTCCCCGAAGCGCGGCCTGGTAAATCATCTCGGAAGACAGCTCCGCCGCGCTGAAGTAACGAAGTTCGCTCGGCGTAGTGGAGTGGCAGGAAAGCTCCAGGATGGTGCGGCAAATGCCGGTGGCTGAAACATAGGCTTCCAGGCATCCCAGCTTTCCACACCCGCATCTGCGCCCGTTGGGATCGACGATCGTGTGTCCGATCTCCCCGGCGAATCCGTCCGCTCCGTAAACAAGTTCTCCGTTGGCAACGATGCCGCTTCCAAGTCCGGTGCCCAGGGTGATGACAATAAAATCCTTCATGCCCCGGGCGGCGCCGAAAAGCATTTCTCCCAGCGCGGCGGCGTTCGCGTCGTTAGTGACGGCGACCGGGATTCCGTAATATTTCCCCATTTCCGCCCTTACATCCACATAATCCCAGTCGAGGTTGGGCGGATTTTCGATCGTGCCCTTATAGAAGTTCGCGTTCGGCGCCCCGATTCCTATGCCCGCCAGCTCGCATTCTTCCTCTACGCTCTCCAGAAGCAGTTTGGCATTCTTCTGCAGTTGGCCGAAAAACTGTTCGGCGGGTTGCTGCGCATCCGTCTGGACCGATGTGCCTGCCAGGCATCTTCCTTCCCGGTCGACATAACCGAACTTGGTATTGGTGCCGCCTATATCTATTCCCAGAACAACCTGCAGTTTCGGCATTGGATTTCTTCCTTTTCATACGGCATTCCGTCCTGCGCCGGATGCCGGTAATGCAATCCGGTATATAGTACGTCGAAAAAACGGGGACATAATACTTTAATTCACGGAATAAAGTATTATGTCCCCGTTTTTTACCGCTTTACTCGTTTGTTTCTTCCTGATAGACTCCGCAGGGTGAATAAAAGGTGAAGAAATGAGCAAGCATCCGGCCTGCCGTGAAACGGCCTTGAATGAAATTCCGGAAATCGTGCGGCAGATTGTTCCCGGCAATCAGCCCGATGATGTCATTACGGCCCTGCGCCGCATTCCACCCAGGGAAGCGCAATGGTCCCCCATGCCCGAATGGGTCCGGCCCGAGCTTGCCGAAGCATACCGGAGCAAGGGAATCGTGCAGCTGTACTCGCACCAGGCGGAGGCCGCCGAGAGGATTCATAGCGGCAAAAATGTCGTGATAGTCACTCCGACGGCTTCCGGGAAAACGCTCTGCTATAACCTGACGGTACTGGACTCCATTCTCACCAATCCCGATACGCGCGCGCTTTATATATATCCGACCAAGGCCCTGGCGCAGGATCAGCTCGCCGAGTTGCAGGACCTGGGCAAGCGCGTGGCCGAACGGTTCGGTGTTTTCACCTACGATGGGGATACTCCGGCCGATGCCCGGCAGTCCATTCGCAGCAAAGGCCATGTGGTTCTGACAAATCCCGATATGCTGCACAGCGGCATATTGCCGCACCATACCAAATGGACCCGCCTGTTTGAGAATCTCCGGTACATTGTTATCGATGAACTGCATATGTACCGCGGCGTGTTCGGCAGCCACCTGGCGAACGTGCTGCGCCGGCTGAAGCGCATCACGCGCTTTTACGGAAGCAATCCCCGGTTTATTTTCTCATCCGCCACGATCGCCAATCCCGGAGAGCTTGCAGGCAGGCTCATCGAGGACGATGTGGAGGTATTGGACGGCAACGGCGCACCGGCGGCCGAAAAGGTTTTTGTTTTTTATAATCCCCCCGTCGTAAACCGGTTCCTGGGGATCCGGCGCAGTTATATTAATGAGACCTGGCGTCTTACCCAGAAGTTCCTGAAGCAGGGATTGCAGGCTATCGTGTTCGCAAACAGCCGCCTGCATACCGAGATTCTTCTCACCTATCTGAAGCAGGACAACCCCGTGCCGCCGGGATCCCCGGAAATTGTGCGCGGGTATCGCGGGGGCTATCTCCCGATTGAAAGAAGGGAGATTGAAAGCGGTCTTCGAAATGGAAGCATTCAGGCCGTAGTCGCCACGAATGCTCTTGAGCTCGGGATCGATATCGGGTCTCTGGACGTGGCTGTTATGGCCGGGTATCCCGGCACGATCGCTTCGACCTGGCAGCGCGCCGGAAGAGCCGGCAGGCGCAAAGGAGGATCCTGCGCCGTCCTGGTAGCTTCTTCAAGGCCCTTGGACCAGTTCATCGTCAAGCATCCGGAGTATTTTTTTTCCGGCTCTCCCGAACACGCCTATATTCAGCCCGACAATCTCGAGATTCTCGTAAACCATCTGAAATGCGCGGCTTTCGAACTGCCGATAGAACCGGGCGAAACTTTCGGAAAAGAGGATCTCGATTTAATCTGCGAAAGGCTCGCGGAATCGGGATTCCTGCATAAGAGCGGGGATTTCTATCATTGGATACAGGAGGCGTATCCCGCCGATGCGGTCAGTCTTCGGTCCGTTTCTTCCGATAACTTCGTGATCATCGACGAAACGGACCGGCCCGAAGTAATCGGGGAGATCGATTTTACGAGTGCGCTTACAACCGTTCATCCTAAGGCCATCTACATGCACGGCGCCCAGCAGTACCACGTGGAGCGGCTCGATTTCGATCAGCGCAAGGCCTATGTGAAGAAAGTCGACGTCGATTATTTTACTCAGGCGATACAATATACGGAGATCGGGAAACTGGAGGTGGAGGCGCAATGCGCTACGGCCGGCCCGGCCGTCAAAGCTCATGGGGATGTCAAGGTGCGCTCGCAGGTTGTCGGATTCAAAAAAATAAAATTTTACACCCTGGAAAATGTGGGTTCGGGCAAGCTGGAACTGCCTGAAGATGAAATGCACACGACCGCGTACTGGATAGCCCTCAGCCGGGAGCTTCTCAACGCACTTCCCTTTACCGTTTCGGAGCGGCAGGACGGTCTGTCCGGTCTCCTTTACGCTCTCGAATCGGTGGCATGCCTGCTCTTGATGTGCGACCGGATGGACCTGGGTTCGACGATCGGCGAAGGGGCGCCAGGATCTCCGGAATTACGCAGTCCATGGCGCGGAACGCCCGAATTGCAGCAGAACGAATTATTCGAACCGACGCTGTACCTGTACGACGCCTACCCGGGCGGTATCGGTCTGAGTGAGCCGCTGTTCCGTCTTCACGAGTCTTTGCTCGCAAGAACTCTGGAACTTATTGCAGGCTGCCGGTGCGAACGGGGTTGCCCGTCATGCGTGGGACCGGTGGGAGAAACGAGCGAGCGAGCAAAAGAAGCCGCCATGGAGATTCTGCAGCGGCTGCAGACGGACTTGGAATCAAAGAGCGAATTTTAGGAATTGGAGACAATGAATCCGCTTGAAGACAGGCTGTCCCGGATTTCGGCTCTGCGCTCTGCACGGCTGCAGAAACCCGTTTCTCAGCCGGGAAATACTGCCTCCAAAAATTTCAACAGGCTGTGCCGTCTGCTGGACGGAACGATTGAGAAGAACGCCCTGGGCAGCCATATGCTCGTTCGCCGGGTGTTCGACGAGCCGCGGGCGGGGAAAATCGAACCCCGGGCAATGGAGCTCCTTTTACCCGGAAGCGCGGCATCGGCCGGCGATCCCCGGCAGTGGCTGTTTCTGGACACGGAAACGACCGGATTGTCCGGCGGGACCGGAACGTACGCCTTTCTTGTCGGTGTCGGCTGGTGGCGGGATGACGGTTTTGTAGTCGAGCAGTATTTCATGCGGGATCACAGCGAGGAGCCTTCGCTGTTGTACGGTCTCCTGGAACGGTTGAAACAGCGCCCTGTCCTGGTTACATACAACGGCAGGAGCTTCGACTGGCCGCTGCTTCGGACGCGCTATCGAATGACCCGGGCTGCAGAGGTCCGGGAACCGTTGGCGCATCTGGATCTTCTCTATCCCGCCCGCCGCCTCTGGCGTCTGCGCCTGAAGTCGGTCGCCCTGACACAGGTGGAATCGCATATATTGGGATTTTCTCGCGGCCGGGATATCCCGTCGGAAACAATACCGCAACTGTATTTTAATTTCCTTCGGGGCTGTGAAACGGAAGAGATCGCGGATGTCTTCCACCACAATCAGATGGATCTCTGCGGCCTGGCATGCCTGGCTCAGCGGATCTTTGAAATGCTGGCGGACCCGGACAACAGCGGTTGTCGTGCGGAGGAGCTTTTCGGAATTTCGCGCCTGCTGCGGCAGCGGGGCGATACGGCGCTTGCCGAACGCATTTGCCGAAAAGCTGTTGAAGGAGGACTGCCCGAATCCGCCGAAAAGATCGGCATGAGAGAGTTGGCGACGGCCGCAAAACGTCGCGGTGATTTCGAAATGTCGAATATCCTTTGGGAAAAGCTTCTGGGGGATACGGCCGAAGGCTTGAAAGCTTATGAGCAACTGGCGATTTATTATGAGCATCATGCCGGGGCTCCGGAACGCGCGGAGCATTGGACACGGGAGGCGCTTGTCAGACTTCAGGAAGGGTATCGTGCAGGGCGTATCGCGGCTTCCCAGTACATGAGATGGCACGCGGACTTCCGTCATCGTCTGGCGCGGTTGTCCAGAAAAATTCAGACCACTGATCCTCCGGCAATGTAAGGGCGAACCTTGTGTCCGCAATTTTAATTGAAGATTGAAAATTGAAGATTGAAGATTCGGGCTGACTTGAGTTCGATATCCTGATTATTGTGTTGTTTCGTAATCGGAGTAGGGGCGAACCTTGTGTTCGCCCTGCATGCGAGTTGAGTAAAGATGCAAATATTTTGAAATCGTTAAGATTATTGACATTAATCGCGATTAGTGGGATTGTAGTAGGCGCAGCAGCGGAACAACCCCTACAACTAATCAAGGTATAGACCATGGTGCCTTCTCCGAAATCTGGAAATGGTGACCGAATGGCGAAACGGTACCGGGTGATTCTGGCCGACGACCATGTGCTCGTGCGGCGTGGTCTGAGAAGGATCCTCGAAGAGAATCAGGGTCTCGAAATAGACGGCGAAGTCGGCGACGGCCTCGAGTTGCTGAGCCTTCTGAATAAAACCGATCCCGATATGGTTATTCTCGATGTTTCAATGCCCAACCTGCGGGGCATTGAAGCCATTCCGGAAATACATCGCGTTCGGCAGGATATCAAGGTGCTGATACTCACAATGCATAACGAGGAGGAGTATCTGTATCAGGCGATATCCGCGGGCGCGGACGGGTATCTTTTGAAGGAAGATGCCGAAAAGGAGCTGTTTTCGGCTATAGAAAACATTCGAAACGGCCGGGTCTACATTTCGCCCAGTCTTGCCGACCAGTCCATGCAAAACTGGGTCCGTATGAGACGAGGGGAAGACAGTTCCCTGGAAACGCAGCCGCTGACGGTCCGGCAGAGAGAGATCCTTAAGCTTATCGCCGAAGGCAAATCCAACAAGGAAATTGGAGATATGCTTTGCATCAGTGTCCGCACGGTAGAACGGCATCGCGCGAACATGATGAGCAAGCTGAATGTCAGGAAAACGGCCGAACTGGTGCAGTACGCCCTCCGCAAACACTACATCTGATCTAAATTTAATAGCTCAATCCGTAACCGAAGGCAAAAAGCGGATCGTACTCCCTGTCCCGGTTGTTGATATTCAGGGGCAGCCGGTCCATCGATTTCGGCCAGGAAAACGACAGCTTCCCGGTCGGATTGTAGTCTCCGAAAAGGACGTCGGCGATCCCCCGGCCCTCGGTGCCGGGCAGGAAGGATGCCAGTAATGCGTCCGCCTGCGGGAGGATATCGTTTACGATCAGCGGACGCCCGGAAATCACGAGGACGGCGACCGGAATCCCGGCGCTCTTTAAATTGTTCACCGCGGCAATATCCTGGGCGTCGAGCGACAGGTCGGCGCGGTCGCCTATCCCTTCCGCATACGGGAGTTCGCCTATGACGGCGATGCCCAGCGACGCGCCTTCGGCGCCGGTTCCGTCCAATGAGTAGGTTACTTCCGTGTCCCTGGAAACGGCGGCTTTGACCGCCTGCAAGATGGTCGTGCCTCCCGGAGTGACGTTGCCGCTCTGCCCCTGCCAGAGGATCGTCCAGCCGCCGCACTGGTTGCCGATATTGTCGGCGCTTTTACCGGAGATGTGTATCCGGGCCGCCTGCTTGGAAACTGGAAGGATATGATTTTCATTTTTCAGGAGCACGACCGATTTGCGCACCGCCTCGCGGGCCAATGACCGGTGTTCTTCCGAGCCGAAATCCTTGTGCAATGTCCTGTCGGCTGTCTGGGGCCGGTCCTTATCCAGCAGGCCCATGGCGAATTTGACCCGCAGGATGCGTTTTACCGCGTCGTCGATCCGCGATATCGGCACCCTGCCTTCTTCGACGAGCTCTTTCAGAGTGCTGAAAAATTCCCGGTATGTATTCGGTGCCATCGCCATGTCCATACCGGCGTTGATTGAGATCATGACGGCTTTTTTATAGTCGGGATCGATCTGGTTGATGGCGTTGTAATCGGAAATCAAAAATCCTTCAAACCCGAGCTCCTCTTTCAGGATTTCGGTCAGCAGCCGCCTGCTGGCGGAACACCGGACTCCGTTCCATGTGCTGTAGGAAGGCATGATGCTTCCGACTCCCGCCTCGACGGCGGTGACGTATCCCTGGAGGTGGATGCGGCGCAGGGTGGCTTCGTCCAGCCTGGTGTCTCCCTGATCCAGCCGCAGGCGCCCCCCCTTGTTTCCGGGGAATCCGGGGGGCGGCGATGTTGTGGCCGTTGTGCCGCCGTCGCCGACGTAATGTTTTGCGCAGGCCAGTATGGATGTGGGATTGGAGAGATCCTCTCCCTGAAGCCCCATGACGGCCGCTTTGCCGAGGACACGGACGAGCATGGGATCTTCCGAGAATCCTTCATAGGTCCGGCCCCAGCGTATATCCTGGGGAACGGCCACACACGGGCCGAAGGTCCACTGTATTCCGGTGGCGCGAACTTCAGCAGCGGTAAGGCGTCCGATTCTTTCAACCAGGTCCGGGTCCCGCGTGCAGCCGAGGGCGATATTGTGCGGAAATATTACGGCTCCAAGAACGTTGCTGTGGCCGTGGACGGCGTCAATCCCGTACAGAACCGGTATCGCAAGACGCGTTTTCATCGCCTCCGCCTGAACCTTGTCGTAAAGATCCGTCCATGCCTCCAGGCTGTTTCCGTCTGCCGGATCCGAATTGCCGCCGCTGAGAACGGAGCCGATGAAGTATTTCTGCATATCTCCCGGATTGCCGAGAACCCTGTCCTGTTCGGGCTGGGTCATTTGCCCTATTTTTTCTTCCAGGGTCATCCGCTCCAGCAGTTCTTTCACCTGGGGATCGTAGGACGAGAGCTTCTCGGGAGTCGAACAGGATGAGAAAAGCAGAAAGATCAGGATCGAACAGATCGCCGCCGCGTATGTGCCGGCTTTTTTCATATCAAAACTCCTCTGCGAAAACGTAGCTGCTGAAGCGCCAGCCCGTATGTTAAAAAAGATGGCCCGATTATTCACGGGATTATCGCATTAAGTTCAAAATTGTAATATGCGGACCTCTTTGGGAACCGATTAAAAAATCTTTTGAACGGCCTGATAATTTGCATGCAGTTCGTGGATGGCCTTCTTTATCGTTTCTTCCCGGTTGGTTTGAAGGCTTGCTTTGAAGGCCTCTACCGATTCAGATAATTTTTGACGGGCCTCCTGAAACTCGAGATTTTTTGACTGCAGCCGATCCGGCAGGGTTGCCGTATTCAGCGCCTGCATCTTGCGGCTCAATTCTTCCGCCGATAACCGGATTTTATCGATATCGTATTCCGGCAGGTAATAGTGATAAAGCATGTAGAGTGAGGAATGAAAATCATCCAGTTCTTTTAAAACCGGGCGCGTAAGGCGCATGAGCGTTTCGAACCGTCTGTGCAGATCTTCCGCGGCATCCAGTATTCGTGAGGCGTCGCCGGTTTCCACCGCCGCCTTGTACCCTGCTCCCGATTCCTTCAGTTTTGCCACTCCGGATTCCCATGCATCCTTTTTCTCTCGCAGGATGCCGGGCAGCTTCGCTGAAGCAACCTGTAAAATTCCACTTTCAACCTGCGGCAACAGACTCTTCAGCATGGCTGTATCTTTGTTCGGCCAGGCTTCATGCCATATTTTGAATATGACTTCATGAAACGATACCAGTTCGGGAACCTCGGCGACGGCGTCTGCCGGCATTTGTGCGTAAATGTTAAAACCGCTCGCGAAAAGAAAAAACCCGACAATTGCCGTGCTGAAACGTTTTTTCATACTCATACTGAATTCCTCCATGATTATTCGTTCCGGACCGGTTTTCGTCCGCCTTCTCTATTTACCCGTTATCCTGTTGGGCATCCTGCCGAAGTCGTAGTAATAGTGCTCGACCCCATTTCCCGTAACCTCCACGACAACGATACCCGAATCGTCCTTGTCAAAGGGCATTCCGACCGGTGCGATTGTCACGACTTCCAGATTGCCGTCTTTTCCGGCGGTATTGCGGTGCGTGTGCCCGGCAAATACATAATGCACTCCATATTGATTCAATAAATCCAGTATCGGCCCGCGGTATTCGGCCGGGATAGACCAGGGATTGCCCTGTTCCCGTGCATTTTCAAGAAAATAAGGATGATGCTGGAAAACGATTATCCGATTTGCTCCGGATTCTGCGGCTGCTTTCAATTCCTTTTCCAGCCAGGCTCTCTGTTTTTCGTAGTCTTCCGGTACGAGCTTCGGATCGAACATAATGGAAGAGTTCAGTACGATCCCGTATACGGGGCCTTCCTGAAATGTGTAGTAATCACGGCCGATGTTTTTCCGGTATGCAGCCAGAGATTCCGGTGTGGGCTGTTGTTTGACATCGTGATTGCCCGCAACATGATACAGGGGAATGGAGGGATCGATTTTTGCCGAAATCCGCAGGTATTCGCGTATCTGTTTTTCGTCGCCGACCTTGTTGACCAGATCTCCCAGTACGATGGCGAATCCGGGTTTCAGTCGGTTTACGGTTGCAATGGCAAATTCGTAGTTCGCCGTTTCCTGTACGAAATTTTCATTGGAAGCGTACAGGCCGAGCTGCGGATCCGTCAGCATAATGAAATAGTATGGTTCCTGGCCAACCGCAGGAACGGCCAAAGAAACGATGATAAAGAATAGTAGAGAAATTCTGGTTTTCATTCCATCTCCCTGGTTATTGTTTTAATGGGCGTCCGTTTATGCTCCACGCAATACAGGAACATCCGGCCGTCGGATCACGTTTATTTACCGCTTTTTCAGCGTATTTACGATTGCAGCCTCCACAATAGGAGCCATGATGTCATATCCCTTCCGGTTTGGATGCAGGCCGTCGTCGGAAATTTCCTTTCTCAGAAAGCCCGCATCATCCGCCATGGCTGGGAAATAGTCCACGTAGGCTGAAATCCTAAAGCGAAAATATCAGGCCCCAACAATATATAATTTGAATACCAACGTCAATTACACTTCACCACGCGGATTTGTTGTTGACCGCGTTTGTAAATCGTTGTTTGTTATACTCCTGACAGCGAAATTCATAGGATAAACCTTTTTCCATATCCGGTTTCCGCTCAGGACCTGGCGGGGAACGGAAAACCTTTCGTAAGGAGCAGTGATATGAACATCGGATTTATCGGTTTAGGAATTATGGGGAAGCCGATGGCGCGCAACCTCATCAAAGCGGGCTATCGGCTGACGGCATACGATATTGTTCGGGAATCCGTGGAGGAAATTGTCGCCGCCGGCGCCGAGGCGGGAAAATCCGCAAGGGATGTGGCATCCCGGTCCGACGCGACTATTACGATGTTGCCGGATGGTCCGGAAGTGGAAACCGTCGTGCTCGGACCCGAAGGAGTGCTTGAAGGGGCCGGCCCCGGTTCCGTTATTGTGGATATGAGTTCGATCAGCCCCCTGGTGGCGCAGAGGGTTGGAAAAGCCTGTGCGGAGAAGAGCGTTGCATTTATAGATGCCCCTGTCAGCGGCGGCGAGCCCAAAGCAATCGATGGGACACTCGCCATAATGGCGGGCGGCGATCGGGTATCTTTCCAAAAGGTTCTTCCCCTGTTCCAGGTAATGGGTTCAAGCGCGGTTCTGACGGGCCCGATCGGTGCAGGCAATGTAACCAAGCTGGCGAACCAGATCATGGTTGCCGTCAATATAGCGGCCATGGGGGAAGCACTGGTACTGGCTTCGAAAGCCGGGCTTGATCCGGAGGTGGTTTTTAATGCCGTCAAGGGCGGACTGGC
The DNA here is from genome assembly GCA_964586015.1 of uncultured Acidobacteriota bacterium. Classification (GTDB taxonomy): domain Bacteria; phylum Acidobacteriota; class UBA6911; order UBA6911; family UBA6911; genus UBA6911. Next base: position 43,213 of record CAZPHK010000011.1, read on the forward strand.
CGGCAGCGCGGTATTGAATGCCAAGGCTCCTATGGTGATCTCAAGAAATTTCAAGCCGGGATTCCGGATTTCCCTCCATCAGAAGGACCTGCGCAACGCGCTTTCGGCGGCCGAAGCCATGAAGGTTCCCCTGCCGTTTACAAGCCTGGCACAGCAGGTGCTGGTTTCCCTGGTGAACAGTGATCGGGGCGACCTGGACCATTCGGCCATCGCGACATTCATTGAAGACATGGCGAAAACGGAAGTCAAAAAGCCGTAGGACGGTTTAATCGAAGATGTTATTGTTTTGAAAGCTCTCGTGGAGTTCTTTATTCAGTGTACTCACCTGGTCATCGGTCATCTTCAACCGCTCGACCAGGTAGTCCGTTTCGGCCGGATAATTTATCTGATTGATTTCCGCGTGAACGCTGTTGGCATGGGAGAGGCAGTTGCCGTAGGCGACGATGGGCACAAGCAGGTTGCCGGATTCCACAATTCTGACCTGGTGGTGAAGCTGAACGCAATCCCTGAGATGGGGAGGCATTTTCCACTTCTTCATCAGCATTTCGCCGATCATTGCGTGGTCGAATCCCAGCAATTCCGATTCTATCTCCAGTTCATTGATTTTTTCGGATTTGCTTCTGGCCTGAATCTGCCTGTATTTGTCCGGCAACTGCAGCAGGACGACCAATTTGCCTATGTCGTGAAGAATGCCTCCTACAAAAGCTTCTTCAGGATCGCCGTATCGAATCATGGTGGCCACACTCTGCGCCGCCAGGCCGGATTCGACCGAATGGTGCCAGAGTAACCGGCTCAATATTCCCAGACCCGATTTTGTTTCAGGAAAGAAGGTGCGCGTTGAAGTTATCAATACCAGGCTCTTGATCGTTCTTGAGCCCAGGCGGGTGAGAGCTTCGCGCAGAGAATGCACGTCGCCGATGCCTCCGTATAATACCGAGTTGCTGACCTTGATTAAATTTGCCACCAGCGATTGGTCCTGCCCGATGAGACGTTCCAGTTTATCCATGGAGAATTCCGGATCGGCCATAAGGTCAAGGATCTGGAACACTATCGACGGCAGCGGAGGGAGTTCTTCAATTTTCTCAACCAGCTGCAGTATGGGACTCCTGCCTGCGACGGGCTGGCGGGATTTTTCTTCTGCGGTCGGCGGACTCCCACTCTCTTTTTCGGTTTTGGTTGCCGCGGCGGTTCCATACAGTTTCAGGCCCGAAGGGCCGAAGAGCCAAGACAGGAGCTCCAGGTAGTGAAACGCACCCAGACCATGCTGTTCGGTGGCTGTGACGACATACAGCATGATGGTGGTATCCTGGTGCTTCCCGACCGGAATTATGGCGCACTCGCCGTTTTCGGGCAGATCGATGATGCCCTTCAGAAGGGAAGAGTCGTAGGCATTTCCTATAAAGCTGATCCCGGATTTGTATACAGCATGGAAGCCGGGATCCTGGTCGATCCGTTTGTCGGGAGGAGACGGTGTGCTTTGCTGTATCGTACCGTCTTTCCCTTTGAAAATAAGCTTGCATTGAAGAACCTGCAGCTCTTTGGCGCTGAGAATCAGGATCTGCTCGAAGTAACTTTTACAGAAGGCCGTCAATGCGGTAAGTTTGCTTCGGGTGTCTGTTGTGGATACGATTTTTTTGAATGCCCGTTTGAATTCCAGGAACAGTTCGTCCTGTGTCGCTTCATCGGATTGCTGCAGTATTGCCTCAACGGGCGGTATAAGCCGTATCAGCCTGCGCTTGTACAGGTCCTCGACTATTTTTAATCCTGTATGACTCGGGCAGGGCATAATCTGAACGACGTTGCGTATCGATCTGTTGTGGTCCGCCATTTCTATTACGGATTTTTCCAGGTCCGTTAACCCGGTATCATCGGCGATTACCGGGGAAGGGTACACCCGGCTTTCCAGGGAAAAAAGATTCCTTTCGATTTCCCTCCACTCATCCATCTGGGTGGCGGTTCCGAGCGCCAGGCCCTGGCAGTCGAAGACACCGGAATCCGGATCGACATCGATAACCACATCGGTGAAATTGAAATTTCCTCTTTCCAGCAGAAAGTACTCCAGGATGGCTTCCTTGATTCCGGACTCCAGGACTTTCCGAATAGCGGGGGGCTTTCCAATTTTCAGCTCCTCCAGAATCAGGCTGACCGACATGCCGGTTTCCTGTTTCAGCTGGCTCAATCGCCTTAACTGTTCATCGTTGATAAATTTTTTGAAGAAAAAGATACGGAGCACCTTGTCGTCCGCCCGTTCGGAATAGGCATCCACCACTTTGCCTTCCTTGAACGAAACGGTTATCGACTGATCGTTGTGCACTATCGACAGGATCCCGTTGGAGTTCAGATGCGACAAAAACATCAGAATATCCGCAGGGTGATACCGGCTGAGATCGCCTTTAAAGATCAAGAGGACTCCTCAATGAAATAACTGAAACGAACCTGCGACTTAACGATATAAACCCTCTGTCAACGCAATTTACGGAACCGGAGAACCGAATTAATTATCCTGTTGATATATCGGTATTTACGGAGACTGTCTTTAAATTTCATTGCAAGGATTTTGTTGTTTCCGAAATGAGGCCCGGCCGCCCGCGAGGAGTTGCCGATGGAAATATTGGACAGGGACGTCATTTTAAATAACGGAATCGGGAGGGCTTGGATTAAACTAACGAATATATGAAGAGAGTGCCTATTCATTCGGAAAATCCGCAGGGACGGGTTATAAAAACAGCCGTAGACGTTCTCAGGGACGGCGGTTTGATCGTGTATCCCACGGACTCTATTTACGGACTGGGTTGCGACCTGTTCAACAAGCGTGCAATCGAAAAAATCTACCAGATCAAAGGGAACGATAAGCGCAAGTATTTAAGTTTTATCTGTTCCGATTTAAAGGGTATTTCGGAATATGCATATGTTTCGAACGCCGCGTATAAGATCATGCGCCGTCTCCTGCCCGGCCCGTACACGTTTATTTTAAATGCCACCCGGCAGGTGCCGAAGGTGCTGCTGGAGAAAAGAAAAACCGTCGGCATACGGGTTCCTGATAATATCATCTGCCGTGCCCTGCTGGCCGCATTCGGAAATCCCGTTATCAGCACCAGCGCCTCTTTGCCGGGCCAGGATTATATCGGCGACCCCGATGCGATTGAGTCGACTTTTGCCGGCAAGGTGGATCTGTTTCTCGATGCAGGACCGGGCAGCGTGGAACCGTCGACGGTTATTGATTTGACTCAGGATGAGCCTGTCCTGGTCCGGCAGGGTAAAGGGAAGGTCTGATCCTGAAAATATGAGGAATTTGAACAGAGGAAGGAGTGTTCGATGACAATCGGCTTGGACGAGGCGATCCAGACAGCTTTGGAGTTTGAAAAAAAGGTGTATAAGACGTACGCGGATGTGATGGATAAAATGGACGATCCGGTCGGGAAGAAGGTTTTCAAGCAGCTTTCGTTGGAGGAAGCCCAGCATGTGACCTATCTCCAGCACCGGTTGGATGAATGGAAGAAAGACGGCCATCTCAATATCCGGGAACTTTCGACCATCGTGCCGGACAAGGCGCGCATTGCTGAAGGGCGCGAACGCATCGCCCAATCCGTTCAAAAAAGACATCCGCATCCTTCGGAAATCGAATACCTGAAAAATGCTTTTGAAGTGGAGAAGGAGACATCCGCTTTTTACCGGCAGATGGTATCGGAGCTTTCGGGCGAAGGGCAGGAGCTCTTTTCCCGCTTCCTGGAGATCGAGGAAGGGCATGTCGCCATTGTTCAGGCGGAGATGGATTCGGTCCAGGGCATGGGATTCTGGTTCGATGTAATGGAATTCAATCTCGAGGCGGGTTAGATTTCTTCAGATTCGGTATTTATTCTCCAGAACTCTTTCCAGTGTCATTCCCGGGCGGCCGGATGCCCCTGATTTTGGCGCTGTGATCCCGGCCGAGAAAATAATTGATCCAGGATGAGCTCTGCCAGAGGTTCCAGTCGCAAGGAGGTACGATGTTTTCGCCGATTTCGTCTTCCTTCCCCCGGGATTTCAACCGGACGTAGGCCCGCACCCAGACGCATTGCTTCTCATTCGGATAAACCTCGCACCAGCCCAGGTAGCTTCCGCCGCAGGGGGCATTGCGCTGGTCCTTTGGGCACTGAGATACCGGGCAGAGGTATGCGGCGTCGAACAGAGCGCAGTCTCCGCAGTCCTTGCATCCATATAACAGGGATTTTATCCAGCGTTCAAAAGAGTGAAGGAGCCTGTATAAAAACGGGGAGGAATCCACAGACTTCATGAGCTTTTGGGTCGGCCTGAAAAGCCCGCTGTCCGGTTCGAAAACCAGCGTGTGGGATGCCCGGGATATCTCGTAAATCAAAGGACGGTCGGGTGCCTGGTTCTTCAGGGCATGTTCCGGAGAGTTCAAACCGGTTTCTTTGTCCTGTTTGAAAAAATAGAATCCGTTCTCCTGCGGATAGTTGAATTCAGGTATCAGGCTCCGCCATCCTCCCGCCAGCTCATTTCCCTTTGTGACGATGTATTCCAGGTTTTCAACCGGCATATTCTGGCCGCTGATGTAGGCGCCCCGGAACCCCATCCCTTTTGCGATCGCATACATTTTCGCAGCCCGGTCCAGCCGGGCCTGCCTGCCTTTGTCGCTGCTCTCCGATTCAACCGCAAGTTGCCGCAGCAGCTTTTCCGTCACTACGCATCCCGGGACGTGGTTGCTGCGCATGGCCTTAGCAACCTGGTGGGAGAGTACGTAAACACTGGCCAAAGCCGGAATATTGTAATGCCGTTCGTCGAGCCACATCAGAAACTCGTGCAGTTTGCGGGCGTCGTAGCCGACCTGCGTGATTACAAAGTCGGCTCCGGCCTCCATTTTCTTTTTCATCTTGTAGAATTGTCCCATCACCTCCGCTTCCATTTGCTTGAACGGTGAAAATGCGACGCCCGCAAAAAAGTCGGTGGATCCGAGACGGGTCGGTTTCCGCATGATAGTCCGCATCAGTCCCCGGTTCATTTCTTTAACCAGGCGGAGGCCGTTGACGGAATCCAGGTCGAATACCGGTTTGGATTTTCCTGTAAAGCCCAGGTTGGAAGGGTAGTCCCCGGTCAACACCAGTATGTTGTTGATGTCCAGAGCCGCCAGCTGAAACAGGAGGCTCTCGGCCTGATTCCGGCTCCTGTCCCGGAATGCAATGTGCACAAGGGGGTCGATCCCGGCCCTGCGGATCTCGGCACAAAGAATGTCGGTCGCGATTGCGGGATTGCCGCCGGGATTGTCCGTGATGCTGATGGCGCACGCTATGCCGCGTTGGGCCGCTTTCCTCGCATTTTCAAGGACGACGGCCTGGCGTTTTTCAAAAGCGCCGGGCCCGGGAATCTGTTCCCAGATGGTGCAGAATGCGTCGGGTTCCTTGAGCGCGTTTTTGAGCCTGTTTCCCCTGGATTCCAGCTTTTCGGCGATGATTTCGCTTAACCTGGGAAGAAGGGCGCCGGCCGTTCGAAATGGATATTCGGAACCTTCGCTTAAGGGGTAATTCCCGATATCCGTTTTCAGGTTTTCATCGCTCAATATCCGGTGCGTGTTCTCAATTTCATTGAGTTCGACAACGATAACGGAAGCGTGGCGGGAGATCCAGCCTTCACGCAGGTCCTTATACAGCTTTATAACCGTTTCCGTGGATCCCAGTTCCCCGAGGATGACGACGTCGGGGCGGATTTCCTGGAGTATGTTCCATCCTTCGGTCACTCCGGCTGCGCTGTGTACGCTGACGGTTGCATCCACCGTGCTGTGAACTATATCCGTCAGGTTCGGGTCCCGGCTGATGACCAGGATGTTTTTTGTTCGGGTGGCTGGATTCATTTCTTTCCTCTCGCAAACCTGGGGGGTTAACAAGCGCGTTACGGGAATATAGCAAAAATTGCGCCGCGGATCACTCGAGATTGACGCGGGGCTTCACGATATGGAGTCCGGCCCCGTGGAACGCTGAATTTTGTTTTTTAATATCAAAATAAATCATCTTGTTACGCGGCACAAATATGTGGAGATAATAATTATTTCAAGGAATGCAGTAATATGTTCTCGTGATTTGGGAAATTCTTGCTGTGTTTAAAAGAAGGGAGCGATTTTATGAGCATGGATGATTCCTATGAGAGTCTTCTGGAACTTGTGAGGAAAAGACGCACGAATCGCCGGTTCCGGCCGGATCCCGTTCCGGATGAATACATTACAAAAATCGTCGATGTAGCTCGATGGGCCCCTTCGGGTTTCCATACGCAATCCTGGGAATTCGTCGTTGTCCGGAAAAAAGACGTGAAGGATAAAATCGTGGCTGTACTGGAAAAGTTCGGCCCGCCTATCAAAAATCCGGCAGGGGAGCCACCCGGCGGCAGTTTTCGGGATGCGCCGGTGTTCATATTTCTCTTCTGTGACTGGAGGGTCAGGGTGGGATTGCCGGCCGGCGCAAGGCAGAGGGATGATCTGGTTGCGAATATATTCTGCTCCAGCATGGCGGGAGCCTTTTTATATATGCATCTTGCGGCTGCATCGCTGGGGCTCGCGTCGCAGTGGTATTCCGCAGCCGGCGGTCCGGACTCGGAAAGGGAGATTAAAAAGATCCTCGGTGTGCCGGAACCTCTGAAGATTTACGATATGATGGCTCTCGGCTACGCGGCGCAGCCTCCGGTTCCGAAGGAGGTCCGTCCTCTCGAAAATATGATCCATTATGACGACTGCGGACTGCGGGATTTCAGGAACGACGGGGAGGTGGCCGCCTACGCCGAAAAGACTCATGCCTGGTGCCTCTCCGCTCATTAATTCGTTTGATTCGAATCTATTACCGTGCCGTTAGCTGATTTTCAGTGAATTCTTTTGAAATCAGTATGAATAGGCAAGAGTCTCAGGATGGCTTGAAAAATTCGGATCAGAGGGGAACATATTCGACTGTCATTTCGTTATTATGAAAAAGGATGGGAGAGAAAATGAAAAGACTTTATAAAAGTCGAAAGAATTGCGTCATCGATGGTGTTTGCGGCGGCATCGGCGAGTACCTCGACGTGGATCCCGTACTGATCCGGATCGTCGCCGTTATCTTCCTTTTCGTCGGCGGATCCGCCCTCATAGCTTACATTATCGGGATGATAATCATTCCGAAAGCACCCATTGAAGCGGGTGAAACGGAAGGGACCTCCGCGGTTCAGGCTACTCCTGTTACTCCTGTTACTCCTGTTACGGAAAAATCGGAAGGTTTCGGCAAGGCCGGGGGGCTGATTTTCGGGATTATCCTGATCGCTTTCGGCTTTCATTTTCTCATGAGAAATATTCCATTCTTTAATCAGTATTACTGGCGATTCTGGAATCTTGGCTGGCACTTTTTCTGGCCCTCCGTCCTGGTTCTCGTCGGATTGCTGGTGATCTTCAAAGGCACGCGAAGATAAACGGGAATAAAAACGGGGACATAATACTTAATTTCTTGAATAAGTATTATGTCCCCGTTTTTGCTTTTCTCTTCCAGGGCAGGACTAAAACAATGAAGGTCACAAGCGCAATGCCTTCCAGGGAAAGCAGATACCAGGGCCAGGGCCCCAGAAGGTCGAGCAACGAGGGCAGTGCGGGCTTCCGGCAGAGGTAGCCGTAGTTCCAGCCCATTGCGGCATTTATCGCGCCGACGGCGGCAGCGTACACATTCAGCGCGATCATCATGCGAATGACGCTCCCTTTGCGCGGACGAAAGTTATTCGCCGCGATTATATAAACGATTCCGAACAGAATCGCTCCATGGCTCCAGAAGAACAGAAAGAAATCCAATGAGGGAAATCCCGTTGCAAGGTCCGGCGTAAGGAGAGCCTGCAGGGTTCCCCCTAATCCCCAGAAATAAGCGATTTCATTGAAAAACTGAACGGACCGGAATAACGAAAAAATGCATGCCATCAGAACAACACTGCACAAATCCAGGGGCAGGGAATATTCCCAGCTTAAAGCGCCGGCCATTGCCTGCCGGATGTAAAAAAACACTCCATAAAAGCCCAGCAGCAATCCCAGCGACCGCCCCAGCCATATTCTTCCCGCTAACGGCAGTCTTCGGGCGCTCCATACCAGCAATACGCAGATTCCGGCTATGAGGGCCAGGGAGCTGATGTGGGGCATATCGAATGAATGAAACGCGGGAGATGTCATGGCGATATAGAAAGGCTCCTGCCTTCACTCGGAGGTGAAACCTTCGGACAGTATTCGGTGTATAAACGATTGCATTCGCTCCGTTCGATATTTATTTCGGATTCTCGTTCCGCATTCGGAGCAACTCCACTTGCGGGCGTTTCGAACGATTTTATTACAAGACGGACAGCGGCTGTACGGGGCTGCCGATCGATACAGATCATACCTGGAAAGAATTTCCGTGAGCTGAAGCCGCGGCTTTGCATGCCGTACAAGGCGGATGCGCGTGATTGAGGTTTCCCGCAAAAAGGCGGCGTCGCAGGTCAGTAGAATTCTTCGGTCTTTTTCCGCTGCGCGGATAATGTCTTCCCTTTCGGCGAAATTCGAAATCCGGGTATCGAAACCGAACAGCCGCAGGTAGGAAGCCAGTCGACTCAGGGAGGCATCAACCAGAAAACGACTTTGTCTCAGAGGCTTTTTTCTCACCCGTACAAGCGGTCCGACGTCAAGGGATTCAAAAACCGGATAGAAACTGACCGTATCTCCGTTTTTCAGCGGATGTGAGAATTTGACGGAATCGCCGTTTACAAGAACGATTTCAACCAGATCGGGAGGCACTTTAAAATCCTGAAGCAGTTTTTCAACCCGAATGCCGCCTTCAAACAAACAGGCAAAACAGCGTTTCTGTTTGTCCAGCGGAAGGAAATCGTTGAGTTCTTCGTAAAAGCGCAAATAGATTTCCGATTTCATAATGCCGTTTCAGGTTTCATGCTTCCCGTTTCCGGTTGAACTTTCCGGACGGCGAAGGTAAAAAGTTAACTTCATATAAGCTTAGTGTATGTGCATATTCCATTCAGGCCGTTTTTTGCCGTCGGCTGAAACTGCGCTTTAAAGCTGTGGCAGGTAAACATAGAATACTCCGGTTATTCGCGATTTTGTTAGAAATACGGGTTGAAGTTTCGTCAATTTCCCGGCTTGGATTATAATTTGGACGCACGAGGGAGCAGTGTTATGATCCGGTCCATGGAGCAACGGAAACCGATCGAACTTCAACATCTGCATACATACTTTTTCTTCCCGTTTTCGATCGACAAGATAACGGTCGTTCAGAACCACAAGAGTCTCTGGACCCATTACGGCCACTGGATCGATGGCCTGGATGAATGGATCGGCGTACATCACGAGGGGCTTCGAAGTCCCCTCATGGATCATGTGGGCTGCTGGCGCCGCGATCCGTTCAGCCGTTTCGACATGGATTCCACCGCGTACCAGGATATGGTGTTTTTTCATCCCTACGTTCGGAGAGTGTTCTTCGATATCGGGGAAGTGACCGATCGGAACGAGGAACGTGAGGCGCTGTTGTGCTGCTACGCCATTCCGATTCCCACGGGCAAAAAACTATGGTTTTACGCCGAAGATATTAACGGGCGTTCGGCTTCCGTGCAGATCACGGATCTCCGGCTGTTCCTGTTCGCAAATGGTGTCGGCATTCTGTCCATCGGCGCGGAAGCGTTCGATCTGCCCGCATCCGACGCTCTCTGGATCAACGAAATGTTCCGCAAGGTGTACCCGTCAAGCGGGCGCCAGATCCGCGAAGCGCGGATTCCCGCACGGATGCAGATTATTGTCGAGCAGGAAGGGAACCGGGTGGTCGTTGCGGAGGAGCTGTTTAAAAGAGGCGGAATGGTCGGCTACCTGCCCCCCCTTGCCCGAACGATCACTTCACTGCTTTATTTCTCCGACTACTCCCTTCAGGAGTACGAACCCGTTCTCGACGAACGGATGGTTGTCAATACCTATGCCTGTCTGAATCCGGACTCGCTTCCACCCGACTTTATCCATTCGAAGGAGTACCAGATCTTTTTGAGCCGTTTTCTGTATGTCGATCTGCACGGAGACAACTACCGGTACAATAAGTCCTTCATTCGCAGGCAGCTTTCGCGCCATCTCTACAGCCGGTGGGCGCATGCCGGAACATACTACGGCTTCACCAGTTACAGCAACGCGACGACGACGATCGGCGCGGCCGATTGCGACATGCACACCCTGCGGGAAGGCTTTCTCATTCACCGCATGTTCATGACCCGTTATTACCTCATGGCTCTGATTGCTCATTTTTACCGGGCGACACTGCTCGATTTCGCCGAGCGTACGGCGCTGGTGTCGAAGAGGATTTTCAGGGACTGGGAAGACGGAAAACTCAGTAAAGGGAATGTGCGTATCGCGAGCGATTTGCGGGCGGAGTTCCTGCACTTTTCCAACTACTACTTTTTCGACGAACTGTCCAACAAGCAAGAAGAGTTCGAGCACTTCACCATGCATTGCCGCACCTTGCGGGTCCAGGCTACCAAGAACGATATCGATGATGAAATCGAAAAGCTGGATACACTGCTTCAGAGTTACGCCGCGTCACGGAATACGGAAGCAGTGAACAGGCTGGCTATTTTAAGTTTGATTATCGGCGCCGGCGCTATCCTGACCGGGTATTTCGGCATGAATTTCGGGAGAGAATTCGAGCGCTGGTTTTTCAAGCCCGATGCCGAAACCCTTCCATTCCATTACTCCACCGTGGCGGTTATTTCCGTGCTTGTGGTGGGTGTCCTTGCCTTCGGGGTTTTTATGGTGGTCAGCAACTGGTCCGATTATCGTGACGTGCTGATGCCGAAAAAATGGCGGCGCGAAAAGCAGGTGGAAAGCAGCCTCAAGCGAAGCCCGACCAAATGGCCGATCGACGAAGAGTTCGAATAGACCGGTCTGCAATTTGCGGTAGGGGCGAACCTTCAGGCTTCGCTCTTCGAGCTGCGCCTGACAAGTTGGTGTTCGCCCGGTGGAATACTTAGGAAACGGGATCTTGAATCTTCAATTTAAAATTTCCAATCTTCAATCCTAATGCGACGTGATCCGGACTTTTTCGATGATCGGGAACTAAGCCTTGTGTATATGGCAAGACGGCTGAAAGAGTCGCTGGCTGTTGAAAAAGTACTGGATGCCGGAGACGTGGACTATGCCGTGGAGCCGGCGTACTATCAGAGCGGCCTTTTGTTCCGCTCGACGAAGATAGGCGCGTATTTCTACGTCCTGCCGCGGGACGAGGAACGCGCGCGGTCCCTTCTCCTCGAAAGCCGCTACAAGCCTTATAAAACAAAGCCGAGCCGCTGATTCTTTATTTCCTTGCCGCCCATTTATTTTTTTAGACCCTCTGCTGGAACATTGCAGCATTCGCCTACGTATAATATTTGAACCCAGCCCGGGCAATGCTTCATCCG
>CAZPHK010000012.1:0-1858 GCA_964586015.1 uncultured Acidobacteriota bacterium
GAATCCCATAATTATCCTTATACCTGCCTCATCGGCAGACCCTGTAATTTATGTAATGAAATATGCAGATTTTGAAGTTTATCTCGATGTCATCAAAGAATCATGAGTATCCATGATTAATACGCCCCCGACCCCCATTCAACCCGGCATCCTCTGTTTGCGGCCCATTCCCGGAGTCTTTCGACATGGCGGATCCCCACTGACCTTCTTGTATATCACATTCGCGCAGGGCCTGCTCAATGCCCCGTGGATTGAACGGGCGTCGATAAAAGGAACAACAGTATTCAGGCACAATCCCGGCACGGACGTCGGCACTTTGGGGACAGGCTTCCCCGCCAGCAAAAAAACTGAAACCATCATACTGAAAAACAATAACTACAGCCGGCTTGGAGTTGAAACGGCATCGACTTATTTTTACTTCCCGTCGGCGCCGATTTTGGCTTTTACTGCATCACAGAATTGAGCGCTCTCGTATTTACACTTCCAATCACCACAAATCCGAAAATCTTCATGCAAATGCAGCCCGAGATTATGCACTATCGAAGGAAATATATATTCAAGGATTTCTCCTGCGACACTCAATACCCGTTCCGTTTCTTTTTCAGGGATGTATCGAGCACTATGCATTGATTTGTTTCTGACCTTTATCACACAGATAATTTCCTGCCACAGGTTTAACATTGATCCCGGCCTCCTGTAGTTTTCCAAATCAACGCCTGCATGCTTCAACAGATGCGGAAGAAACCATATACGAAACCTGTCCATGGCGGTGTGTGAAAATAACGAGTCGGCAACCAAGGAAGCCATAGGCCGGAAACGCACCAGGCCATACGCGATCGGCTTCAACAGGAAAGACTTCAGGCCGGTTGCCACAGCAATTGCCGTGAAGGAGAAACCCGCGATCGGATTATTTGAGATCAGACTTCGAGCATTTGAAAGCGCCTGCGTGACGGGTTGGGCTATCAGCGGATTCTCCAGATAGTATGCCGCCAGCCGCTTCCCTGCGAAATTATCTATAGCCTCTGCTCGACGGCCTTCAAACAGGCAAGTCATTTGCGGATCCTATCGAAAGAATAACCATCGATCCGGAACAATGCGGCGGGCGGCCATGTATTCGCGGCATGCGGATACGCGTTATCGATATTTTGGATCTTTTTGCCGCCGGCTTGAACGCCGAACAAATATTGGAAGAGCTTCCCGATCTTGAGATGGAAGACATCAAGGCCGCTCTCAACTATGCAGCCCGACGTCTGGACCACCCGGTGATGGTCGCATGATTATCTGGCTCGATGCGCAGCTATCCCCATCTCTAGGAGCTTGGATAAGCCGCGAGTTTTCCGTGTCGGCCATCCCCATTCGTGACCTCGGTTTGCGAAACGCAAAGGAACAGGAGATCTTTCTCGCCGCCAGAAAAGCGAACGCCATTGTCTTGACTAAGGATGCCGATTTCGTGCGCCTGGTGGAACAATCCGGGATCCCTCCGCAGGTAATCCTACTCACTTGCGGCAATACCTCAAACACACAACTGAAACAGATTCTTAAGCGCTCCCTTAATCGAACTATAGAATGGCTCCAAAAAGGAGAATCTATTGTTGAGATCACCGGTCGTTGATTGGTTTTTGCGGCGTTGCACCAACCGGAGAGTATCGATCTCATCACCGCCCAGCAGATTCAAAAATAGATAAGATTTTTAACGGCGGATTTTCCGGCTTTTTCTTAGCGGCAGATTCAGGGGCCTTTTTCTGCCTGTAACGGCGATTTTGAAGGGTAAAATCGGGGGCATCTCTATATTATTCAGTTATTTCCGGTGGTCCGTCCCCTAATCTGTCTAATCTTAAGCGAAGCCGGAAGCCCGGCC
>CAZPHK010000012.1:1958-49229 GCA_964586015.1 uncultured Acidobacteriota bacterium
AAGCCGGAAGCCCGGCCGAATTTTCGATTCGGCTAAGGTGAAGGCGGAAGCTTGCGCGCTTCAAGGATCCATTCAAAGATCAACTATCCTATCAGCCGGCTCAGGACGTACTGCAGGATGCCGCCGTGGCGGTAGTAGTCCACTTCGACGGGCGTGTCGAGGCGGAGCAGAACAGGAACGGTTTCTGTCTTGCCGTCCGCCCTGTTAATTGCAAGGGAGAGTTCCTGGTGCGGCTTCAGGCCGTCGCCCAGGCCCTGCAGATCGAAGGTTTCGCTGCCGTCGAGCTTCAGCGACTGCACGTCGGTCCCTTCCCGGAACTGGCACGGCAGAACGCCCATGCCCACTAAGTTACTGCGATGAATGCGCTCGAAACTCTGCGCCACCACGGCGCGCACACCGAGCAGCATGGTCCCCTTCGCGGCCCAGTCGCGCGAGCTCCCGGTGCCGTACTCCTGGCCCGCCAGCACTACCAGGGGCGTGCCGGATTCGCGGTACCTGCAGGCGGCATCGTAGACGCTCATCTGCTCGCGGCTCGGGTGATGGATGGTGACGCCGCCTTCCGTACCCGGCGCCATTAAATTTCGAATGCGCACGTTGGCGAAAGTCCCGCGGATCATGACCTGGTGGTTGCCGCGGCGCGCCCCGTAGCTGTTGAAGTCCGCGATCGTGACGCCGCGCTCCTGCAGGTACCGTCCTGCGGGAGAATCTGGCTTTATGGAACCGGCGGGACTGATGTGGTCTGTTGTTACCGATCTGCCCAATATCAGGAGCGGACGCGCGCCCCGGATGGGCTCTACCTTACGGGGACCCGGCTGGAATTCTTCGAAATACGGCGGCTCCTGGATGTAGCTGGACTTTTCGTCCCACTGGTAGATATCCCCGGCCGTAAAGGGGATGTCATTCCAGAGAGGATTCCGGTCGGCGAATCCCGCGTACTGGGTCCGGTAGGTGTCCGCGTCGAAGGAGGATTCCATGAGCGCGCGGATGTCCTCCATACTCGGCCATATGTCGCGCAGGCAGACGTCCTTGCCCTCCTCGTTGCGGCCCAGCGGATCGGTGGTCAGGTCGATGTCCACCGTGCCCGCAAGCGCGAAAGCGACCACCAGCGGCGGGCTCATCAGGAAGTTGGCCTTGACCGACTGGTGGACCCGGGCTTCAAAGTTCCTGTTTCCGCTCAGCACGCTCGCCAGCACCAGGTCGTTCTCCGTGATGCTGTCCTCGATGTTCGGATCGAGGGGACCGGAATTGCCGATGCAGGTGGCGCAGCCGTACCCCACCAGGTTGAATCCGATCCTGTCCAGGTACTCCTGAAGTCCGGTCTTTTCCAGATACTCGCTGACGACCCGGGATCCCGGAGCAAGAGAAGTCTTTACATGCGACGGCGGCGCGATCCCCGCTTCGACCGCCTTCTTTGCAAGCAGCCCGGCCGCGATCATGACGCTGGGATTGGACGTGTTCGTGCAGGACGTGATCGAGGCGATCACGACCGACCCGTGGCGCAGGTTCGAGGCCCTTCCGGGGGAATCCGTACCGGCGGGATCTATATAGGTCGGGGACGGCCGGTTGTTCACCATTTCGGCTTCGGTCAATGCGCTGGTATCGCCGGCTCCTACTTTCTCATGGGACTGGGAGCCGCCGCCGGACATCTGCGCCCAAGCCCGCGCCCCGACAATGACGGGGTATATGTTTTCAAGATCCGCGCCCGTCTTGCCGTAGCCGCCTTCAGCCGGGGCTTTTTTGAAAAGCGTCCGGAAATCGTCCCGGAGCCTTCCGAGCGGGATCCGGTCCTGGGGCCGCTTCGGCCCGGCGACGCAGGGCTCGACATCCCCAAGGTCGAGCTCGATCACGGAGCTGTATTTGACAAGACTGTCGTCGATGGCGCCGAACATCTGCTGGGCGGTGTAGTAATCACGCACCACGTCCACCTGCTCCGGCGTCCTGCCCGTTTCGGCAAGATAGGAGCACGTCATCTCATCCACCGGGAACAGGCCCAGGGTCGCACCGTACTCGGGTCCCATATTGCTGATCGTAGCCCGGTCGGGCACAGGAAGCACGGCAACGCCGGGCCCGAAGAACTCGACGAACTTGCCGACGACCTTGGCTTCGCGCAGAATCTGGGTCACCCGCAGGACGAGATCGGTCGCCGTCACTCCCTTGCCGAGACGGCCCGAGATGCGCATGCCGACGACGTCGGGCGTCAGGAAATAGATCGGCTGGCCCAGCATCCCGGCTTCCGCTTCGATGCCGCCCACGCCCCAGCCCAGCACGCCGAGACCGTTGATCATGGTGGTATGGGAATCGGTGCCGACAAGAGTGTCCGGAAAAAAGACGCCGTCTTTTTCCCGGACGACTTTGGCCAGGTACTCCAGGTTCACCTGATGGCAGATCCCGGTACCCGGCGGTATGACGTTGAATCCTTGGAATCCCTGCGTACCCCATTTCAGGAACTGGTAGCGCGCCCGGTTCCGCTGAAACTCCATCTTCATGTTGTAATCCATGGCGTCGGGCCGGCCCGCGACATCCACCTGCACTGAATGGTCGATCACCAGGTCGACGGGAACCAGCGGCTCGATCAGGTCGGCGGGCTTGCCGAGCCTGTCGACGGCCGACCGCATCGCGGCCAGGTCGACCAGCAGGGGCACGCCGGTGAAATCCTGCAGCAGTATGCGCGCCACCAGGAAAGGAATCTCCTTGGAGCGGTCCGCTTCGGGGCTCCAGTTCGCCAGATGAACGATGTCCTCCTCGGTGATTCTCTCGCCGTCGTAGCTGCGGAGAACGGATTCGAGCACAACGCGGATACTGAAGGGCAGCCTGGAAATCGGCCCGACGCCCTCCTTTTCAAGCTGCGGCAGGGAGTAGAATTCTCCGCTGCGGCCGTCCGAAATGGAAAATGTCTGCAAAGAATTGAAAAGATTATGTTTCATGATACCCCTCGATTTAATTCCTGTTTATTGCCGCTCCCGGCTCTGCGGGACTTCCGGCTGCACAATCCGCGAATCGACGGAACGCCGATTTGGACCTATTATGAGACGGAGTAATATTACACGCAATACCGCGATTCGTGTGGGATAATAGGCATTCTTTTTGAAAGCCGGGGAAAATGCATAACAAAACGAAAATTATCGGGGTTATTCCCGCCCGTCTGGATTCCAGCCGGCTGCCGGGGAAGGTCCTTCGGAAAATCGGGGACAGGGCCATGCTGCAGCGGGTATATGAAAGAGCCGGATCCTCGCCTCTGCTAACGGAGCTGCTGGTGGCATCCGACAGCGAGGAGGTGCTTCAATTCTGCGCGGACCGGAAGATACCCTCCATGCGCACCCGCCGGCACAAGTCCGGAAGCGACCGGCTGCACGAAGTCATGCAGCGTACAGACGGGGATATTTACGTGAACATCCAGGGCGACGAACCGACCCTGAGGAAGGACCATATCGAGCGGCTGCTGCGGCCCCTCCTTGACGGCCGCGGCGAAATCGCCACCTTAAAAGTGGCCGTCGATTCCGCCACGGCCCGGGACCCGAACTGCGTCAAAGTCGTCACGGACAAGAATGGCCGCGCCCTCTACTTCTCGCGGCTGCCGATCCCGTGCAACCGGGACGATCGCGAGGATATCCGGTATTACAAGCATATCGGGCTCTATGGGTTCACGCGGTCCGCGCTGGAGCTGTTTTACGGCCTTGGACCGTCCGAACTGGAAAGGACGGAGAAGCTGGAACAGCTGCGGCTGCTGGAAAACGGAATCGACATCCTCGTGGAGGAAACGCCCTACGACACGATCGGGGTCGACACCGAAGAGGACCTGGAAAAAGCCGCAGCCTTTTTAGCGACAGAACAGGCGGATTCATAAAATACCTCACCGCAGAGGCGCAGAGGACGCAGAGGACCGCAGAGAAAATTAATATAAAAAATCTCTGCGTAACTCTGAGCTCTCTGCGTTTCCGCGGTGTGCTTTTACCCGGATGAAAACTTCATGTATCTTTTGTACAGCCTGCTGCTGGTAATCTGGGGCATACTGCTGCTGCCCGTCTTTCTTTACAAGGCATGGCGCCGCGACAAAGGCTTGTCCGGAATTTCGGAGCGCCTGGGCCGGCTGCCGGACTCCCTGCGTTTCGACGGCCGCGGCACGATCTGGTTTCACGCCTGTTCGGTGGGGGAGACGCTGAGCCTGCAGCCCCTGGTCCGGGAACTTCGCGGGACCCTGCATGAAAAGCGCTTTGTCTTTTCTACAATCACCCAATCGGGCCGGGCCGTCGCCGTCGAACGCTTCGGCTGCTGCGGCGAAGGAAACACGTTCTACTTCCCCGTCGATCTCGCCTGCATTGTCCGGCGCGTCTTCAATCATGTGCGGCCTTCCATGGTAATTATGGTCGATACCGAGATCTGGCCCAACCTGCTGAACCAGGCCCGCCGGCGCGACATCCCGGTCGTGCTTGTCAACGGCCGCATTTCGGACTCTTCTTTTTCCGGCTATCGACGGGGACGCTTCTTTCTGAAAAAGGTATTGCCCCTGTACCGGGCCCTGATGATGCAGTCCGAAGAAGATGCGGCGCGCATCGGCGCCATGGGCGCCCCACCGGAAATTGTAACCGTGACGGGAAACATGAAATTCGACGGGGAGGAGATCAGGGAGGATGCCGGTGCAGCCCCGGCCGGCGACCTGCAACAGTTCCTGGAACCCGGGAACACGGACGCCCCCCTGATCGTTGCCGGAAGCACTCATCCGGGTGAAGAAGCAGTGCTGTTCGAAGTGCTGCAATCGATCCGTCAAACGTCCGGCCTGCAGCGGACAAGGCTGCTGGTCGCTCCCCGCCATCCCGAAAGGTTCGACGCCGTTGCCCGGCTGGCGGAGCGTAGCGGATTCAGTGTGAAACGCCGCAGCGGCAATTCCGGCAGAAATCCGGACGCGGAAGTAATCCTGCTGGACACCCTGGGGGAACTGGCCGCCGCCTATCGGTACGCCGCGATCGTTTTCGTCGGCGGCACGCTCATCCCCCACGGAGGTCACAGCATCATGGAGCCGGCTCTCTGCGCCAAACCGGTTGTGGTCGGGCCTTCCATGGAAAATTTCCGGACAATCCTGCCAGAATTTCTCTCGCATAACGGGATCCGGCAGATCGCGGCGCAGGAAGAGGATCGGGAAGGCCAGGTACGGCAACTCAAGGAAGAGTTTTTACAGCTTCTGCGCGATCCGAAGGAACGGGACGCCATGGGCGCGGCCGCGCGAAGCATTCTCGACCGGAACCGCGGGGCGGTCCGCCGCACGGTTGAGATTATTAAATCCATTTGCGAAAAGACGGACAGCCGGCGGAATTGAAATACTTCACCGCAGAGGCGCAAAGTGCGCGGAGGAACGCAGAGAAAAATAAATACTGCTCCGCGAATCTCTGAGTCCTTTGCGGTGATCAGGCAAATAATCGGATAACCTCGAGATAAAATCCGGGCGGAACCTTGCGCGTCTTCCTTCTGACTATCAGCGAATTGAAGTATACTTGCAATTTTGGATTGAAATGGAAATTAAGGAACACATACGAAGGTGTCTTGAATCGCTGACGCCCAGAAAGCTCCACAACGGTTACATCCGCGAGGCGGCCGTGCTCATGCCGATATTCAAGGCGGATTCGGGTTACCATATGCTGCTCACGCGCAGAACCGAAGACGTTCAGACGCACAAGGGACAGATTTCATTTCCCGGAGGCATGCGCGAAGAGAAGGAAACCCTGCTGGAAACCGCATTGAGGGAGACGTACGAAGAGGTCGGTATCGGAGACGGCCTTGTAGAACCGCTGGGACGGTTTCACGACTACCTTTCCATCACCCGATATCGCGTTACTCCGTTTGTGGGCTTTATCCGGGCCCCGTTTGAAACGAAAAGACAGGAGACGGAAGTGGCGGAAATCCTGCACGTTCCCTTCAGCGTTTTCCTCGATCCGGCCAAACTGCGGGTCGAATGGAACAGGCATCCCGGGCGGGAACCGGACGTGTATTTCTATTCCCATGAGAGTCACGAAATCTGGGGCCTTACGGCACGCATCATCAAGGACTTTTTCGAAACCCTTAATTTGAAATCTTGAGGCGGCCGGCCCCGTTCTTCGCGTACCCTGATTGCAGGAGCCTTATGGACTACAGCCCTATCGGCATATTCGATTCCGGATTCGGCGGACTGACCGTCCTGAAAGAAATCGAAGCGGCGCTTGCAGATTACGATTTTCTTTACCTGGGCGACAACGCGCGCACCCCGTACGGGAACCGTTCCTTCGAAATCGTATATGCCTATACGCTCGAAGCCGTAAAGTGGCTCTTCGACCGGAGGTGCCCGCTCGTCATCATCGCCTGCAACACGGCAGCCTCCAAGGCTTTGCGCACCATACAACAGAAGGACCTGCCCGGGATCGCGCCCGAACGCCGGGTGCTGGGTATTCTCCGGCCGGTCACGGAGCAGATCGGGCACCAGACGAAAACAGGTCATGTCGGGATCCTGGCAACCGCCGGAACTGTAGCCTCCAACTCCTATGCGATAGAGATCACCCGGTTCTTCCCCGACATCACGGTGGTCCAGGAAGCCTGTCCCATGTGGGTTCCCCTGGTCGAAAACAACGAAAGCGGCGGCGACGGGGCCGATTATTTTGTGAAGCGGCATATCGAACGGCTGACGGCCCGGGATCCGCGGATCGATACCGTTGTTCTGGGGTGCACCCACTACCCGCTGCTGCTGGGAAAAATCGCCCGATACCTGCCGCCCGGGATTGAAATAGTTACGCAGGGTCCTATCGTGGCCGAAAGCCTGGCGGACTACCTGAATCGCCATCCGGAAATAGCGGACCGCTGCGGACGCGGCGGCCGGCGCGAATTTTACACTTCTGAAAAAGCGGATGTATTCAATAAACCGGCGACCCTATTCTACGGAAAACAGGTCCGCAGTCGTGAAATGGAATTCAAATAAGATTGAAGATTGAAGATTGAAGCTGACCTAGAAACGTTTTTCTGATTGTTTTTTCGTAATATTTACGCAGTACAAACCAAGGTGATTCGCATGTTTTCTTTTGAACCGACCGACGAACAGAAAATAATAGTGGATGAAGCGAAGAAACTGGCGGAACGGGAGTTTCGCAGTCGAATGCGCGATTGTGACGAAAAAGAGGAGCCTGCCCCCGAGTGGAGGAAGGAAGGATGGAAGCTGGGCCTGCTGCCCGCGAGCATTCCGGAGGAATACGGCGGTTTCGGCGAACATTCCGCAGTCACATGGACTCTGGCGGCGGAGGAGCTGGCCTATGGGGACCTCAGCGCCACGCTGGTTCTGGCGGCGCCCAACCTTGTCGCCCTTCCTGTTCTTCTGTGCGGCACCGAAGAGCAGAAACGGGAGATACTGCCGTCCTTCTGCACCGACGACTACCTGGCCGCGTCGGCTGCTCTGCAGGAGCCCCGGTTCAATTTCGATCCCAACAGCCTGCAGACAAAGGCCATAAAAAACGGCGGGGATTATGTCCTTTCCGGGACGAAATGCAATGTCCCTCTCGCCGACGAAGCCGAGAGGCTGCTCGTTTACGCCGACCTCGACGGAAAAACCCAGGGATTCCTGGTTTCCAGAGGCACTCCGGGCCTTACTGTAAAAGAACGCGAAAAGAACATGGGCATGAAAGCCTTCCCTCTGCATTCCGTGTCTCTGGAAGAATGCCGGGTCCCCGCATCGAACCGTCTGGGCGGCGAAGGCGGCTGCGATTTCCGGCTGCTTCTGAATTCTTCCAAAGTGGGACTGTCGGCCATGGCCCTGGGCGTGGCCCGGGCCGCCTGTGAATACGCCCTGGAATACGCCAAGGAGAGAAAGGCTTTCGGCGAAGCGATCGCCCAGAGGCAGTCGATCGCCTTTACGCTTGCGGAGATGAGAACGGACCTCGACGCGGCCCGCATGATGGTCTGGAAAGCGGCATGGCAGCTGGACCAGGGCCGCGACGCCGCCCGCGAATCCTGTCTTGCTTCCAATTTCACAAACGACATGGCCGTGATGGTCGCCGACAGGGCCGTTCAGATACTCGGCGGCTACGGATTTATCCGCGAATTTCCCGTGGAACTCTGGCTGCGAAACGCGCGCGGATTCGCTGTCATGGATGGGATCACTATCATATAGCTTACCAGCTGCACCCGGAGGAAGATGCATGATCAGCTTTGAGATGTCCGAAGAAATACGAGAACAAAAGGAATACGCGGAAAAGGTTTCGCGCGAAAAGATCCGGCCCTATGCCCGCTACTACGATGAAAACGAGCACGAAGTGCCCTGGGATTTTGTGAAATTCATCTGGGACGAGGCGCGGCATCACATTGGGTGCCTGCTTCCGGGCTCGATGGAACTGGAAGAACCTTTCATGTCCCAGATGCATTCGGTCGAGGCGCTGTCCTGGGGCGACCAGGGATTTTACCTGGCCATTCCATGGTCGGCCCTGGGCGGCACAGCCGTCCGGGCAATCGGAACCGAAGAACAGATAGAACGATTCCTGAAGCGTTTCCATGGTGAGGAAGTCACATGGGCAAGCATGGCACTGACCGAGGCGCATTGCGGCTCCGACTCCGCCGCCATCCGTACCCGCGCCGTTCAGGACGGCGACAGCTGGGTATTGAACGGAGAAAAGCTGTTCGTTTCCACGGCACGGGAATCCATGATCAATTCAAAAGGCATCATGGTTGTCTGGGCCACGATCGATCCCTCTCTTGGCCGCAGGGGCATGAGGCTTTTTGTAGTGGAGTCGGGCAACCCCGGACTTAAGATCGCACGGCAGGAGAAAAAGCTCGGGATGCGGGCCAGCGACACGGCGGTGGTTGTGCTGGAGGATTGCAGGGTTCCGCTCGAAAACATGCTGAGCAGTACCGGCGATCCCCAGAAGGCAAAGAGCTTCAAGGGCGCCATGGCCACCTTCGACAGCGCCCGGCCCACGGCCGCTGCCAGCGGCGTCGGCATTGCGCGCGCCACGCTCGATTTCCTGAAGGAACAGCTGGCGGAAAACGGCGTCACTATCCGTTACGACATGCCCCGGAATCAACTGTCCGCCATCGAAAAGGAAATCGTGGACATGGAAGCCCAGCTGGAGGCGGCCTGGCTGCTGGTCGTAAAAGCGGCCTGGCTGATCGATCAGAAAAAGCCGAACACGGTGGAATCGTCCATGTCCAAGCTGAAATCGGGGGACATTGTAACCAAAATAACCCAGAAGGGCGTGGAGCTCATGGGAAACCTCGGCTACTCAAGAAAACTGCTGCTGGAAAAGTGGATGCGGGACGGCAAGGTGATCGACCTGTTCGAAGGGACCGGACAGATCAACCGATTGATAGTTGCGCGCCGCATCCTGGGATATACCGGTAGAGAATTGAAGTAACCGCAAGATTTTGTAGGCTTGGATTTGTTCTATATTTAACAACGCAGTGAATTGGATGAATCGTTCACCGTTCAACGTTCAAGGTTCAGGATTCAGAGTTAACGTTGAACGGTGAACCCTGAACGGTGAACCTTTGGAGAGATGTCGTGTATCCGCCGGTTTTCATCGGATTGAATACCGTTATTGTCGCGGTCACGGATGAAACGCCCCGGATCCTGACCGTCCGGTACTCCGGCGGCTCGATCGGCGGGAAAACGGGAAGTCGGAAAAATCGCCCGTCTGCATCCAATAACCTGGAAGCCATCCCTTTCGGACACTTCGACCCGGCCGCGGACCGGACACTGGAACTGGGCCTTCGCCGATGGGTCCGGGAACAAACCGGGCTGAATCTGGGATATGTCGAGCAGCTCTACACATTCGGCGACCGCAACCGGGATCCTTCCGAGGGCGAAGGGGGCCCGCGGGTCATATCGGTGGCATACCTGGCGCTGGTTCGCGAAGGGAAACCCTCGGGCACGGGAAGCGCCACCTGGCGCGAATGGTACCGTTTTTTCCCCTGGGAGGACTGGAGATCCGGAAGGC
The DNA here is from genome assembly GCA_964586015.1 of uncultured Acidobacteriota bacterium. Taxonomy (GTDB): domain Bacteria; phylum Acidobacteriota; class UBA6911; order UBA6911; family UBA6911; genus UBA6911. Next base: position 11,897 of record CAZPHK010000012.1, read on the forward strand.
CTGCGGTCATCAATAAAAATATCGCCCCGGTCCTCGCCCGGTGGGTTGAATCGGCGCCCGATTCCAGGATCCTGCAGGATCGGCGCGAGCGCTGCGACATCAATTTCGGCCTGGGAGGCGCCCCCTGGGTTCCGGAACGCGTACTGGAAAGATACGAACTTATCTATGAAGTCAATCTCGCCATCGAATCCCTTCGCGACAGGAAACCGAAACCGGCGGCACCCGGAACCCCGATCGGGACCGGGATTAAAAGGCAGGACCAGACTGTTGAATGGACTTCCCGCCTGGGCAGACCGATGGCTCTCGACCATCGCAGGATTCTGGCCACGGCCCTGGGGCGTCTTCGGGGCAAGCTCAAATATCGCCCCGTCGTGTTCGAACTGCTCCCGTCCGTGTTTACACTGTTTCAGCTTCAGCGTGTTGTGGAAGCTCTTGAGGGAGTGCGGCTGCACAAGCAGAATTTCCGCCGACTGGTGGAAAAGGGGGGGCTGGTGGAAGGCACAGCCCGGTACGATTCCCGGACAGGCGGCAGGCCGGCCGAGCTGTTCCGTTTCCGCCGCGACGTTTTGCGCGAACGTCCCGCCCCCGGCGTAGGACTCCCCGGAATACGCCAGGCGGGTTAAATGGCCTGTACCGACTTAAAACGTTCGAACGTACAAACGCGAAAAGTTATCACAGTGTAATGAGGACAGTCGACGTTAAAATGGGATATATGATGGAAGATTGTTGCCTGTCGTTCCTGCCGGGAAAAAGAGATTATGAATCGCTGCCTTTGTCGAGAAAGGATTGGACATGCCGTCCCAGTTCCCGGAGCGAAAGGGAAGCCTTGACAAGATACCCGGCAGAACCCAGGTCTTTCGCATTCTGAATGTCCGCTTCGACCGAAGAATTGGACAGAATGACGACGGGAATACTCCGTGTACGCTCGTCCGATTTCAGGATTTTCAGTGTTTCAATGCCGGAAAGCCCGGGCATCAGCATATCCAGCAGGATAATGTCGGGAGATACGGCAAGCGCCTGCTGGATGCCCCCACCGCCATCCTCGGCCGTCGATACCGCAAAGCCCTGTTTCTTCAAACCCGCTTCGCAGGCTTTGCGCAGGAACCTGTCGTCTTCAATTAAAAGAACCCGGGCGTTGCCCACTGGAACCTCCCGTACCGTGCAAAGGAAGGGAAAATTTGAACGTGGATCCGATTCCTTCCCGGGATTCACACCCGATGCTCCCCCCCAATTGTTCTACAATTAACCGGATCAGATAAAGCCCCAATCCGGTCCCTTCGGTCTCGATCGCCACGGCGTTGCCTGCGCGATAAAATTTTTCGAACAGCATGGCCTGATCGGACTTCGGGATGCCGATGCCCGTGTCCTCGATCTCCCAGTGAACGAACGAATCGTCGTAGTTCATGCGTATCTTCACTTCACCGCCCCTGGGGGTATATTTCATCGCGTTCGAAGTAAAATTAAGTATGACCTGCCGCAGCAACTGCGCATCGGCGGACACAACCGGGAAATGCGCCGAAACCTGGCAGGAAAGGGTTTGCTCCTTTTCGCGCAGCAGCGGGTTCATTTCCTCGATAACGCCCCGGGTAAGTGCGTGCATCTCGATGTCCTCGTAGTTTACCTGCAGCTTGCCGCGCTCCAGCCTGGAAAGGTCGAGCAGATCGTTTACCAGTCCTATCAGGCGATCGGTCGACATCCGGGCATCCCGAACGAACGACTCCAGCTCTTCAGGATTGTCCCTGGAATCCGCGGCCAGTTCGAGCATCCACTTCACTCCCGACAGCGGGGTGCGCAATTGATGGGTCACGAACGATACAAAGTCGGATTTCATCTGATCGGCCTGCTTCCGTTCGGTAATATTGCTTACGGCTCCGATCAGCTTGACCGGCACGCCCCTGGAATTTCTGATGGCGGTGCCGCGATCCGAAATAATGATAAAGGAACCGTTTTCATCCAGGATGCGATATTCGACGGAAAAGGGCGTACCGTCCCGAAGATGCTCCTCGAGAGCGCAGCGAACACGGTCGCGGTCTTCGGGATGAACGATATCCCAATACTCCTTCCGCGTTTCAGGCAGAAATGCACGTTTCTCGTGAGCCCTTTCCTTAACGGCGCCGAAATATTTCACGCTGTCCGTCGGCAGATTCCAGTCATACACAATATCGCTGGCGCATTCCGCCGCTATGCGGAACCGTTCCTTGGAATTCTGAAGGGCGTCCAGGAGCCTGGCATTAACGACGGCGCCTGCCGCATGATGCGCAAAAAGCGACAGCAGACGCGCCTCGCTCTCGGAAAATTTCCGTTTTGTATTGCCGCGTTCGTTTACGCCCAATACGCCGATCAGTTCCCCGCCGCGAATCATCGGAACGCATACCGCGGCGCTGGTGGGATATTGCTGCAGCGTTTTCGACCGGAAGGGCGAATGGGAATAATCGTTGACGATCAGGGGTTCCAGGGTTTTCGCCACGTATCCCGCCAACCCTTCATCCAAAGGAATGTGCGTGCCGACGGGAATGTCGACTCCGTCCGCAACGGCGATTTCGAAATCGTTATGTTCCTCATCATACAGGAACAAAGCGCACCCGGAAGTGTTCAGAAGAGTTTTCGCTCTGCTTACGATGTTCTTGAGAAGAGAAAACAGCCGATGCTGGCCTGAAATATCCCTGGATGTATCATAGAGAGCGGCGATCTCTGTCGTCCGCTGCCTGGCCTCGAACAGCAGTTCCCGGCTCTTTCGGGCGAATATTTTCGCCTGCCGGGCGATATATAAACCGCAGACAAACGCTCCGGCCAGCAGGAAAATGACAAGAATAAGGATCAAGCAACGACTGCGCTGCGTTTCAAGGGAATCGGCGTACCCTGTCTCAAGATATAATCCGAATGCAATGGCTGCGGCCGCTCCGACGGCCAGTGTGCAATAAACGCGGTTCAATTTCAGCAGAAGGGAATTCCTCATCTGCCCGGCATCCCCGGTATCGCTGAAAAGATTCGCCTGCATCGTATCCACTAGACCGAATTTCTCCTGGAGAAAACGCTCACCTTTTTATCGCCGCCTCGATAAATTTCCACAATATTCCGGCCGCGGCCCTTGGCCCGGTACAGCGCGGCATCCGCCTCCCGCAGAAGTTCCCGCGGATTTCCTTTTCCGGCATCGACGGCGACTCCTATGCTGAGAGTAACGAGGATTTCCTCTTCCAGAACACAATAGGGATCTTTTGCCACCTGAATCCGGAGCCTTTCAGCAATTCTATACGCCCTGCGCCTGTCGATACCCGGCAGAACAATCAGGAATTCCTCACCTCCATACCGGCCGATAGTATCGTAATGCCGGATGCAGGCCTGCATTCGGTTGGATACTTCAATCAATACGGCATCTCCCGCCACATGGCCGAAAGTATCGTTTACAGTCTTGAAGTGGTCGATATCCGCCAGCGCTACGCTGAGAGGATTGTTCATCCTCTGGGCACAGTCGGTTTCTCTGCCCAGTATGTCCAGAACCCCCGATCGATTCCATAATCCTGTCAGGGAATCGTGCGTGGCCCGGTGGCTGAGTTCCCGCTGTTTGACAGCCAGGGCCGACTGCAGATCGATGATACGCTGACCTGCCTGAAGGCGTACTCTTAATTCCCTGAGATCAAAGGGTTTGACCAGGTAATCGTCCGCCTGGGCTTCCAAGCCGGCTATGATGTCGGTCTTGCTGTCCTTTGAAGTTGCCAGCAGAATGTAGACGTACGGCATGGATTTGAGGGCTCGGATGCGGCTACAGATGTTCACGCCGTCCATCCCGGGCATCATCCAGTCAAGGATGGCCATGTTCGGGCGGTCTTCCTCCTGCAGGACACGCAGTGCCTCCATTCCGTCCGAAACGTCCACGACTTCGTATCCCCAACCCTCAAGGGCTTTTCGGATGGCATAACGATAAAAATCGTCATCATCCGCCAGCAGGACCCTCATATATTTCACTCCCGGACCGGAATGCGGCCTCTGTCGAAACACCGATGAAGGGCCGGGCGGTTCGCCGTAAGGAAAATCCTTCTAGATAACTCCGTCGACATCGTCCGCCAGCACCGCAAATTCCGGCATCGCTGTTTCGATATTTAATGCCAATTCCGTCATCAGACGCCGGGCTTCAGCCGATTCGCCCCGGCGTCCGGATATTTCCAGTTCCGATGCAAGCTCCCGTTCCCGATCCATTCCAAAGAAAGCGAGCCTGCCCTTGAGCGAATGAGCGGTCCTTTCGACCGCGGCGCTGTCGCCTTTTGCGAGAGAATCGCGTATTTCGCCAAGCAGGCGCGGACCGTCCTCCAGAAATATTAAAGCGAGGTCCGCCAGCAACTGCGAATCCCCGTCTACATGATCCAGTGCAACCGTTCTGTTTATCCGCATAAAATAAAAGTGCGGCACGGCCTTGTCGCGCCGCTGGACTTCCAAATCTGAATCTTAATTTAATGCAATGGGAAAAAGACCTTATACTCATCGGCATTTTGTGGAATTCATGCTTATTTTTCTTGAATAAATATTTGATTAAAATCCAATATATAATAGAAAGGATATTTTATTAATATTTTTAAATTGCCGGATTTAATTGACTTATGTATTAATTCCACGTATTTTCCAAACCTCGCCCGTATCCGGCACGGTTCTATATTCTAATTTCATAGTAGGAGCGAACCTTCCGCCTTCGCTAAAGCTTCGGCGGACAAGTTGGTGTTCGCCCTTTTTGCATTGATTGAAGATTAAAAATTGAAGATTGGGGCTGATCCGGATGCGGGGCTCTGATCGTTTTTATTGTTGCGTTATATGGAGTGCAGGGGCGGACCTTGTGTTCGCCCGACTGCGGACTGTTTTCTGGTGCCGAAGGGGGGACTCGAACCCCCACGGGTTTCCCCACCACCCCCTCAAGATGGCGTGTCTGCCAATTCCACCACTTCGGCACTTGAACTGTATTTCTTACAAAATGACTACTGCCTCAACCGGGGAGACGCTTATTCCGGCGCCGGCGCTGATTCTTCCGGTTTCGATTGCTCCTGTTTTTTGGATTCCAACTCTTCAATCTTTTTATTTATCTGCTCCTGGGTCAATTCGCCTTCGTCGGTAGTCTGCTTTTCGGGCGCCTTGGTATCGGGTACAACCGACTCCTGCGAAGTCCCCTCGAGAACGGATTTGCTCGCCCTCTCGCTGGAAATCAAAGACAAACCGATACTGGTCATCATAAAAATTATCGCTGCTATCGTGGTCATCTTCGACAGGAAAGATGCGGGCCCCCTGCTTCCGAATGCGGTCTGTGTAGAGCCGCCGCCGAAGGCGCCGGCCAGATCCGCGCCCTTCCCAGTCTGGAGAAGAACGACAAGAACCAGGATAAAACATACAATTACGTGCAGTGTAGTCACGGTATAAAATAGAAGCATAGGAATTCAACACCCGCTTTCCGCCGGTCTTCAGGCATTATAATGGACAATGCTCAGGAAGCTGTCCGCTTCCAGGCAGGCGCCGCCTACCAACGCACCATCGATATCCGGCTGCCGCATCAAAGCCGCGATATTCTCCGGCTTGACGCTGCCGCCGTATAAAATACGAACCTCCTGTGCCTCTTCACCGAATGTTCCGGAAAGCCGGTTACGAATAAACGCATGCATTTCCTGAGCTGTTTCGGGCGATGCCGTACGGCCGGTTCCAATAGCCCATACCGGTTCGTAGGCGAGAATGATACGCAACAGGCTCCGGCGTGTCAAGCCATCCAATCCTTCGGCAAGTTGTTGCGTAATGACATCATAATGCCTTTCCGCTTCGCGCTCCTCCAGAGTTTCCCCGATACAGACAATGGGTTGAAGGTCCGAATCCAATACGGCGCGCACGCGGCGGTTGACGGTCGCATTCGTTTCCCCGAAATACTGCCTGCGCTCGGAATGTCCGATTATGACCATGCCGCACCCGATTTCCTGAAGCATCGGCAGGCTGATTTCACCCGTGTAAGCGCCTTTGGGCTCCCAGTGCACATTCTGGGCGGCGAGGACAACGGGGGTATCCCGCAAAACCTCTGCAACCGGAAACAGTGCCGTGAAAGGAGGCGCAATGACAACCTGGCAATCGGACACTCCGGCTGCTCCGTCTCTGACAGACTGTGCCAGAACGCGCGCTTCCTCCACCGTTTTATGCATTTTCCAGTTCCCGGCAATAACCGGCATTCTCGTCATGGCATTCCCTTTCCCGGTCGGTTCCGCTCCGGTCAATCCTGCTGCCTCGTTAAATAATCGCTTCCCCTACGCGGCAATTTTTCAATTTTACTACAGTTTGCTCATTTTACACTCCCTTGCACGGTTTTTCGACATTGGATGCCGGCCGGCATTATATCAAAAAGTGGAAACAGTCCATCGGATACTCGAATGAGTTTTTAATTTCCGGGAAGAAAAGCAACCTGACTCTAAATAAACGGACCTCCCGTCGGCTCGACGGTTGTTTACTCGTTCGCCGGGATGTATTCTGGATTTAAATTATAAATATCCGGATTTCCCGCCGGAGATCGGGATCGGAAGGTAAGACCAGAAATGAAGACCATATTTATCCGGACTTTTTTAGTTTTAGCCGCTATTTTCACAGGCGTCACGACCCAATCGAAATCCCTGGAGCCGCAAATGCCAGACCGGAATAACCTTAAGGAAATGACCGACCGTTTTTCCCCGGTTGAAATATCAGCCGGAATCAGCCACCTGCCCGCGAATGAACGCCTCGTCCTGATCAAGCTGCTGCAGGCGGCCCGGATTATGGATGGACTTTTTCTTCGCCAGGTATGGGCAGGTAATGAATCGCTGCTGCTCGATCTCCTGAGAGACAAAACGCCTCTCGGAAAAGCCCGGCTGCGATATTTTCTGATCAATAAAGGCCCATGGTCGCGGCTCGATCATGATGCCGCCTTCATTCCGGGCGTTCCGAAGAAACCTGAAGGCGCCAATTACTATCCGGCCGGCGCATCCAAAAAGGACGTCGCTTCCTGGCTCGACCGGCTTTCACCCGATAAGCGAACGCAGGCAACCGGCTTTTACACGACGATCCGCCACGGTTTCGGAGAGGCGGCGGTAACTTTCACGGCGGTTCCCTACAGCATGGAATACCAGTCGGAACTGGCCCTGGCGGCCGGTCTGCTGCGGGAGGCGGCATCTCTGACCGGGCAGCCCACTCTGCGCGATTTTCTCATAAAGAGGGCCGATGCCTTTCTGAGCAACGATTACTACGAAAGCGACCTCGCCTGGATGGAACTCGATTCCGGCATCGAGCCGACGATCGGCCCGTATGAAGTTTACGAAGACGAATGGTTCAACGCAAAAGCCGCCTTTGAGGCTTTCATTACGATCCGGGACGAAGCGGAAACGGACAAGCTGTCGGAACTGGCCACCCACCTGCAGGAGATCGAAAACAATCTCCCTATCGAACCGAAATACCGAAACCCAAAACTTGGAGCGGCCGCACCCATCCGGGTTGTGAATGAAATACTGGCGGCGGGCGATGCCGATCACGGCGTTCAGACCGCGGCGTTCAACCTGCCCAACGACGAGCGGGTGATTCGGGAAAAGGGCGCCAAGCGGGTCATGCTGAAAAATGTGCAGGAAGCCAAATTCAAGATCGTACTGCTGCCGATCGCAAAAATCGTCCTGTCGGGTTCGGATCAAAAACATGTATCCTTCGACGCTTTTTTTACCCATATCCTGATGCACGAACTGATGCACGGCCTCGGCCCGCACGACATTTACGCCGGGGGACGCAAAACCACGGTACGCCGGGAACTGAAGGAGACCTACAGCACGATCGAAGAGGCGAAAGCGGACATTTCCGGACTGTTCGCGTTCCGGTTCCTGGCCGACAGAAAGGTACTGGGCAAGGAGCTGATGGACAGCGTCTATCAAACCTACCTGGCCTCGGCTTTCCGCTCGCTGCGGTTCGGCATTAACGAAGCCCACGGACGCGGAATGGCGATCCAGCTGAACTACCTCCTGGATTTCGGAGCTATCCGGCTCCAAACGGACGGGACCCTGTCGGTGGATCCGGAAAAGATGCACGAAGGAGTCCTGTCGCTGACGCGGGATATCATGCAACTGCAGGCCGAGGGAAGCTACGCGAAAGCCCGGGATCTCATGGAGCGCCTGGGAGTTATCCGGCCGGAAGTCCGGAAGGTGCTGGAACGGCTGGATCACATCCCGGTAGACATCGAACCGGTATTTACAACCGCCGAACAACTTCTGTCTGAGGAGTCAGAATAGAGAATAATACTTAACCCGCATTTCTTACGGAGGAAGTGGGGAAACGGGAAAAGTAGGAAGTTGAACGCTGAACGGTTATTTCTTGTAGATTCGTTTAACGGACGGGAACAGATCCATATCGGTATGAGGGAGAAAGAGCGAACCCGTGTATTCGTTCATATAATCCGGCTCCGTGTTCAGTTCCAGATAAGTCATCCTGCCCGCGGTTTCGTTGACCAGGTTTCGATTCTTATCAGAGATGAGAATAAGATAGGCGCCGAGAAGCGAACTGTTTCCCAGATAATGGAAACGCTCTCTCGGAAGGTCCGGGAACAGGCCGATACGGACGGCGTTTTCAATATTCAGGTATTGGCCGAAACCACCGGCGATGTAGACGGCTTCCAGATTGTCGAATGCCAGTCCCACGTTTTTCATCAGCAGGGAGCAGGCCGAAAACACCGCTCCCTTGGTGCGGATCAGGTTTGCGATATCGTTCTCCGTGATTGCCAGGTCCTTTTCCCAGTAGCACCGTACCGCCTTCTCGACGAGAAATCCTCTGCCCCGCTCCGTTTCCACAAGCCTGGATGCGGCTTTATCCTCGTTCAGTTTTCCGCCCCGGTCCAGGTAGCCCTGCAGGAACAGTCCCGACAGCAGGTCCACCAGTCCGGACCCGCAAATTCCCCTGGGCTTGCCTCCGTCTATGACGGCGTACTCTACGTTCCCTTCAGCCAGTTCCACCCGTTCCACGGCGCCGGCGGCTGCCGGCATGCCGCACTTCGTCCCGCTCCCTTCAAAGGCCGGGCCGGCGGAACAGGCGCAGGCCACCAGCCAGTCCCGGTTTCCCAGGACCAGCTCGCCGTTTGTGCCTACATCGATAAACAGCGATACCTTTTCATCATTCCGAAGCAGGGGAGTGCAGAGAAGGCCGGCGGTGATATCGCCGCCTACATAGCCTCCAACCGCAGGAGCGCAGAGAACCATTGCGTCGGGATTCATCTTCAGGCCGAGGTTGCGGGATGCGGCCGGGCGTGCCCGGTTCAGGGCAGCCGCGTAGGGATCCGTCCGGATTTCACCGGGATCCATGTTCAGCAGGAGATATGTCATGGTTGTGTTACCGGACAGGACCCCATAATACACATCCAGATAGTTACCCGGAACATTTTCAAGGCATCGCCGGATGAGGCTGTTGATTGTAGCCACGATGAGACGGTTCAATTCGCGGAGCCCCGCCGGTTTTCCGGCGTAATGGATGCGTGAAACAACGTCTTCGCCGCATTTGAGCTGCTGGTTGTACCCGGAAGCCGTGCTCAGAACGCGCCCGGTCCTCAGATCCACGAGCTGAACCGCGACGGTTGTCGTCCCTACATCGCACGCAATGCCGAATATGTTTTTATCCGTCGCGCTTGGGATTACATCCATGACGGTCTCGGAAAAAGAAGCCGGGCCGTAATACCCGGACACCTCGTCCTTGTGAGCGTCAAAGAAACCGGAATCGACAACACTCCGGATCGAAAGCTCCTGGAATTGCGGCAACTGAATGGTGAGGTTGTCCGTCACCCCGGTGAGACAGGCAAGAGCATAGCCCTGGGCGATGAGGTTTTCCGGGAGGCCGGCCGAAGGTTTCGCCCGATAGTTACCCGATTTGACTGAAAGCAGGCAGTCCCCGCACGTTCCCCTGCCCCCGCAGCCTGCCTTTATGGGCAGGCCTGCCTCGGTTGCAGCCTCCAGCAGGGTCGTCCCTAACGGAACCTCGACGGTTGCATCGAAAGGAAGGAATCGGACCGTAAAACGGGCATCCTGAGGCAATTTCCAAATCTCCTATAAGCGTACGCCCCCAAAAGCAGGGTTTGGCTGGTATGACTGGGCATGCCGGATATGAGTTTTTACCGTTTCCCGTTCAGCGTTCTCCGTTCAGGTTTTCAACGGGGAACGGGAAACGTAAAGCTTCTTATTTCCGCAAAACACACTCCGGGATAACTACCCTTCTGAATCACACCGCCAATACCCGTGTTTGGAAACGCTCTCAAAAAGTTTAAGTGATACTGACACTCTTAACGAAAGACGGGATGTCGGCGGCTTCCTGGCAGCCGACAAGGATTTCCCAGCCCGGGAGCTTCTCTTCCAGGTCGCCGCTGATCTGGGAAACAAAACCCGGAATAACGAGCTTGCGGGTTTTCACCTGTTCTTCCAGCTTGATCTCACGAATGAACTTCGCGATTGTCTCTCCGGTAAATTTGCCCGCCGCCCACGCCGTCAGGACCGATTGTCCTTCGCAGTCGCAGACCACAAGATGGGCCGAAGTGCCCGAGTTTTCGATCTCGCCCGAAACGAGAAAGTATGTCAGGGAAAAATTGGTCGTAAGGAATACGGGCGACTCCGGTGTAGGATCCCCTATGGAATACAGTTTCGGCTCAACCTGGATAGGCTTCTGAGGATCCGTAAAAATGTTCTGCCGGAGAGTCAACAGAGTATACAGCAGCGCCTTGTCGTACTCCGGCAGTACGATAACAGAAGCGTATTTACACAAGCCGACGGATGCTTTCGCCAGCAAATCCGGCCCATCCCCGGCTTCGAGAAGCGTCAGCAGCGGATACCCGAAAGGCTCGAAGTTCTTTTTAAGGGCGCTGCGCCGGAGGATCGTATTGTTCTGCAGCTGCCGGCCGGGACCGGTCGCCTCCAGGTTCAAGATAAGGTCTTCGACTCCAGCCTTCTTGGCCTTCTCCGCCTGGCTTTCCAGGGATTCAAAGGATGCGCCGGTTATTATGAGACCGGCGCTGCAGCTTCCGGCCAGTTCGAGGTCCCCGTCAGAAACCTCCCTGCGCAAAAAGACGGCAGGGCGGTCCGCCTTGAGAATCTCCAGGGCGGCCTTGAGGGATTCCCTGTCCTGAGAATCCAGGATGATCCCTTTGGTCGAGCGCTCCCCGGCAAGGCCGACAAGCTTCAGGAAGGCATCCTTGCCGGCCTCTCCCTGAGAGAGAAAAAACAGATCCACCTTCAGCTGTTCGCCGACCCGTTCCACCCTGTAATTTTCTATTTCCTGAATTTTCGAAACAAGCGTTTCTTCGCCTTCGGACGCCTTCAGTGCAATGGCCAGTCCGGTCTGATGGAAAAAGGTCTTCTCGTGGCGGAACATGACGGTCTCATTTCCGATCTCCAGGGCCCTGGCGCCCACTCCAATCTTCACCAGCCGGATAGGCGGCTTGCCTGCGGCGCCGAGTGCGGCTTTGGCCTCTTCGGATGCATGGGGGCATTCGCTGAGATCTGCCTTTTTCTGGGCCAGTTTCATGGCAAAGGCCATGCACGTGGGAACGCCGCAATCCCTGCAGTTCGTCTTAGGCAGCAACTTAAAGATCTCCAGACCGGATAACGCCATATCTAATTCCCGCTTTCTGTGCTGTAAAGTTCGTCGATATTCCTCTTCACTGCTTCCATAGCCTTAGGGTGATACATAACAATCAGTTCCGACCCGGCCGACAAAAGGCTCATTGCCGTGGCCGTCTCCCAGTAAGCGTTTCGCAGCTCCGCATTCCCCCAGTCCGGATAGTCGGATTCGGGAACTCTTGCCTCCTTCACTCTCGAACTTTCAAAGCCCGGGTTGATGAGCATGGGGAACGCCAGCATCGGATCCCCGCCGAGGCCTTCGTTCCTGATCCTTTCCATGATGGAATAGGTATATTCCAGGCCGTATCCCAGCGCACCGGTCAGGGGATCGATGACGATTTTCTCCCGCGGGAAGTTCATGTCCGAAAGAAGAATGTTCAGCTGTTTGGCCATGTTCACATCGATGGGCGACTGCGCGACGATGTTGTGGTTATAAGCCATGCAGGCTGCGGCAATGGTTTTATAGTTGTCCGTCTCCACATAGTTGATCAGGCAGTTTTCTCCCGAGGCGGCTTCACAGACCTTTTTCATGACTTCATTGATCTTTTCGTAGTGGCTGTGACCCGTAATAATCAGGGGCACCTTCACGCTCTGGAGAACCTGACGGACGACATCCGCCGCCTCTTCCGCGCTCCTGTCGCCTTTTTCCGGATGAGTTCCGTCGAGCCGCACGCTGATCAGCTCCGCCCCGTACTGCTCGACGCACTTTTTCGCCATATCCGCGGGCCTGTCGATCACGTCCCTGTAATATTCTAGAAGGGGCTCCGGGTACTTGGACGGCACTTTGTCGAACACCTCCATAGCCAGGGCCGGCCGGTTCGGATGCTCCCCTTCAAAGAAAAGAAACGGGAGGGCCGTACCGCCGCCGATGGTTATCGTGTTGGAGCGGGTGCCGCCCTGGTCCGAAGTGGCGCCAATGGTCACTTCCATAATTTTCCCGGAACTCTTCTCTACAGGAATTTCAAATCCCATATAGCTTTTACTCCCTTCATATTAAAACGGGGACATAATACTTTTTTTACGATACAAAAAGTACTGTGTCCCCGCTCTAAATCACCATTCGCCCGAATACCCCGCCCAGTATCCCGTATGTTTTCGATTGGTCCGCAATGGGCCAGATCGGCTCGCCGCGCCGGTCCGTTTCCGACAGCAGCTCGTCTTCAGGCACTGTACAGAGCAGTTTGAGTCCCTCGGATTCAATGCTGTCCGCGGCGGACGGATGCAGCGAATCGCGGAGCCGGTTTACGATCAGGAATCTCTCCCCGACCCGGGTGTCCAGTTCCCTGATAAGCCTTCCGATTCTCCCCGCGGCATGAACGCCACGCACGGTAGGATCCGAGATCATCAGCAGGTAATCGATCCCGGAGGTCGTCCGCCGGCTCAAGTGTTCCATGCCGGCTTCATTGTCGATAACGACATACTCGTAATTGCCGGACAGCGTCTTCAGCACGTCCCGGAGAATGCTGTTGGCGTAACAGTAACACCCCGGACCTTCCGGGCGTCCCATGGCGATGAGGTCGAAATCCGGAGTTTCCACGATACTCGACTGGATTTTGTATTCGAGGAACTGCTGTTTGGTCATGCCGCCCGGTATCGACTGCACCTTCTCTTTCATTTCTTCCCGAATGCCGCCCACAGTCTCCCTGAGATCGACTCCGAGCAGATCGTTCAGGTTCACATTGGAATCCGCGTCCACGACCAGGATGGACTTGGAAACACGGTCGCTCAGCCAGCGCACCAGAACCGCCGAGAGTGTTGACTTGCCGGTACCGCCCTTCCCGGCGATTGCTATCGTCTTCGTCATCTTCCATTCCGTCCCTTACCGCGACTCTCCCCCGTGCCGGTTATGTCCTGCGCACATGCGGGAAGCCCGGACCAGGAGCTTTATCTTATCAGGGAAAAATACATTAGGAAAATGTTCTGTCAGATTTACTTCCGATATCCGCAATGCGGGTTAAATATATGTGTGCAATTTTTCGCCGAACCTGATGCAAAACATCTTAAAATCAGTGGGCTTCAAATATATGATATGAAGTTAAATCCTTCTGCGGGGGAAAAATGGAATTTCTGTCGGTATTTGTGGCACTGTTTCTTATTATGGACCCGTTCGGGAATATCCCGGTTTTTCTCTCGGTGCTCGACAAGGTACCGCCTGAACGACGGAGGAAGGTGCTCATTCGGGAACTGCTCTTCGCCCTGGCTGCGGTCATCGTCTGCATTCTGGCCGGCAAGCAGATAGTCAGCCTGATGGGCCTGAAGCCGGAAGCCATAAGCATCGCAGGCGGCATCATTCTGTTTCTCATCGCCATCCGCATGATTTATCCGTTCAAGATATTCGAAACAAGAGACGACAACGACGGCGAGCCGCTCCTGGTGCCGCTGGCGATTCCCCTTATCGCCGGTCCGTCGCTTCTGGCCGTGCTGCTCCTGTTCGCATCCTCGAAATTCCCGAATTTCACGACACTTGCTCTGGCGGCGCTGTTAGCCTGGTTTCTGACATCCCTGATTTTATATTTCTCGACCTACCTTATTCGCTTTCTGGGCAAGCACGGCCTGACGGCAATTGAGCGCCTGATGGGTATGATTCTTGCGGCAATCTCGATACAACTGTTCCTCGACGGCATTTCACTGTATAGCGAACATCAGTAACGGCATCGCCTCTTAAAAAAGCGACGGCATTGAAAGGGCGGGATGGTTCGCTTTTGAAATAAATTCGAGCACTTCCTCTTCCGTCGTGGCCACGGTCTCATCCGCGATCATGCCAGCGAAGTCCTCAATCCCCTGTTCCTGTCCGATTCCTTTCAGCACCGGCGCCATTTCCTCCTTGAGATGGGAATTCATCCAGACGATCCGGCAGGCCCCTCCTTCCGGCAGGATGAATTTCCGGCTCCCGATGTAATGCTTGCTGTGGCCGATAAATCCGGGGGTCTGGACGCCTCCCCCCACCGTTCCGGCCAGCGTGGAAAACTTCATCCCCACGGGCGTCATGTCGGGGAACTCGCGGTATACAACCATAATGCCGTTGGTCGACGGCAGCAGGCAGGAAATGCACTCGAAACAGCCGCACGAAGTCATAGGGTATTCGATAATGCTGTAGGCGTTGAAAATCTCCAGGGTTTTATGCGAGCTGTTGTAGACGAATTCATTGACGCCCTGCCACTGTCCCTTGACCGGATCGATCACCGCCCCTTTGCTAACCGGCTGGTTCGGCCCCGTGGGATTGATCTTGTGGGCCGCCTTTCCGTCCAGCCAGTTGTAGCTGCCGCAGAGACCGGAACGCTCGGGCGTTATGATGCACACGTGGTTCGGTGCAAAAGACTGGCAGAGCGCGCAGGAATAATAGGTTTCCACCGACTCGTCGGTCATGTCGGCCAGACGTTCGTCCCGTTGACGGTAAACGGCACGCACCCGGTCCAGCCGCTCTGTAACCTCTTTTTCCCGCGTAAAGATTTTCACCTGCAGTTTGTCGAAAACCTTGCCGTACTCCCCGTGAAGCCTGGCGTGAAGAATGGAACCCAGGTGTTTGAACCTGAAGCCCTTCTCCTTGGCTTCCCTGCTGATCCGGATCCAGTTGATGTCCCGCTGCCCCATGTGAAAAATGCCGTGAGCGCCGTTGGTCAAATCGTGAATCTGGCGTTCCAGGATGGGTTCGAAGTCCTCCTGCATCTCCCTCCCGGCAACTTCCACCCAGATACCGACGGGCAGTGACGAACCCTCTTCGATATCGTCGATCTCCGGCCCGATCACTTCAATCCTGCCGTCTTCAACCTCATCCAGTTCCTTTGTCGTAACGAACTCGAATCCCGGAAGGGACGAGCCGCCCAGTTCCGCGCTCGTATCCTTCGCGCGGACGCGCTCTCCCTGGAAAGCCGGGCCGTAGGGAACGGGAATGGGCACTTTGGAAACGGTAACCTTAAGGCCCCGGACCTCAATCGCCTTGGCTACGATCTTGTCCGGCTCTACGGGAGAAACGACATGCTCATAGGTACAGATGCCGCTGGGAAGGATCCGGCCGATATCGGTTTCCGCGATGGTGGGAAATCCGAAATTGATGGCTCCGGCAGCCTGGGCATGCTTGAGGTCGTCCACGGGACCGAATGCGAGAACGAAGGCAAAAACCCTGTTCTTGTTGTAGCGCAGGATACGGCCGTAGTCTCCCGGCCGGGCTCCGCCGAATGAAAGGGCGGCGCGCGTGGCGAATCCCAGCGCATGTATGGTGGCGGTCACGTCTTCGCCGAAAGGAACGAGACGCGTATCCCATCCCATCTCGATGCCCTCCTCCGCGAGCTGGTGTGCCATGGACCTGCCGTCGTTGCCGGCGGACATGAAGACATAAAGATTTTTTTCCTGCAGTTCCCTGGCGACCTTTACGGCAATTTCATTGCTCGGGCAGCATCCCACGCAGGCCGCGAATCCCGGCGCCGTGCCGTCCACGAATTCGATGCCCCGCTCCCTCAAAATGACATCGTTCGCCGCCCCCAGCCAGAGCCGGCCGTCGGAGGGATTCAGTTCCGGCAGGTAAGGCAACGGATCCTGTGTGTATTTTATGGCTTCAATGATTTCGTCCGCGAACAGGGCCGCCATGCCCGCATCGAGCGTGTTGCCCAGATACGGCAGCCACAGGGAATCGCCCGGAACCGGGGGCAGCAGCTTCTTCGCTTCCGCAAGCAGGTCATGAAGCCCCCCCAGGGTTTCGATACTCAATCCCAATATTCCGTGGGAAACGGGAAGGTAATAGGCTGTATTGGGAAATTCGACCCGGGTATCGGGCCCCTTATCCTCTATGGCCTGTGCCAGCTCCTTTTCGGCGCGTTCCACCAGTGCGTGAGCACCACGGATGGCTTTGGTTGCAATTATTTTTGACATTTTCTACACCGCCAGATTTCTTCTCATTTCCATATCGAAAAGGACCCGCTCCCTGGCCTTGCCGATACCGAGTTTTTCCCGCTTGCCGTTGATGTGGTCGATAATCAATCCCGCCATTTTCCCGGCATCGGGCTCGACGGCCCACTTGCCTCCCAGGATTGCCTCGAACTCTTCGAAGAGATGGCGCGCGAACGCCTCGCTGCCTGAAACGGGCAGTCCTACTCCGAAAACCGTAAAGACTCCGGAACTTACGAAATAATGGCCGATGGAAATGGCTTTTTCGCTCATCCACTCCGGCGCCGCCCCGGCGGCGGGCAGATCGCTGATATCCCTGCCGAGCCCGCCGGCCGTGACCATCTCCGACAACGCCACCAGGATGCGGCTGTTGTCAACACAGGAACCGGAATGCAGAACCGGCGGCATGCCGACAGCCTCGCAAACTTCCGTCAAACCTTTTCCGGCATATTTATGGGCCGTGTCCGGAACCAGGAAGCCGGCCTTGGCGCAGCTGATGGCCGAGCACCCGGTTTGCACTACCAGGATGTCGTTGGCAATCAGCTCCCCGACGAGATCGACGTGCTCCCGGTCGTACGGAACTTTCGGATTGCAGCATCCCACGACACCGGCGACGCCTTTTATCCTGCCGTTTATGATGTTGTCGTTCAAAGGGGTATAAGAGCCGCGGAATTTTCCGCCCAGCATGTAGTTAATGGCCTCATGGCTGAATCCCGCGACAAGGTCCATCTTTTCCCGCGGGATATCGATCTCCCCGCGATTGGGGAAATTCAGAATCGCTTCCCGTACGATTTCCCGAGCGGTCTGAAGAGCATTCTCCTCATTGATCCCGAAGTGCCTGGCGCCCTCGATCTTCCCTTTGGGAGATGTTGTGATGATGTGGGTGTGGTAGCATTTTCCGACAGACGGCAACGACGGCATGATGCACTGCACGTCCACGATCATGGCATCCACGGCTCCCGTCGCGATGGCAAGTTCCTGCTGCAGTATATTGCCCGCGATGGGAAGACCGTGCCGCAGCAGGACCTCGTTGGCCGTACAGCAGATTCCGGCAAGATTGATCCCTGCGGCTCCCAGGGATTTCGCAAGCTCGAGCATGCCGGGATCCCGGGCCGCCAGCACCAGCATTTCCGACAGCACCGGTTCATGCCCGTGGACTACCACATTCACGTCCGTTTCCGACAGAACACCCAGGTTTACCTGGCCCCGAACGGGAGACGGTGTTCCAAACAGGATATCCTGCAGTTCGGTCGCGATCATGGATCCGCCCCAGCCGTCGGCCAATGCCGTCCTGGAAGCATGCAGCATAAGATTTTTATATTCCTGGTCCACGCCCATGGTAGTCCGGTGCATCATCTCCACAATCTCGCGATCGACTCCGCGGGGAGCGACATCGAGCTCCCGCCACAAGCTCTGTCGGGCCTCCGGCGCCCGTTTGATAAAGGAAAGTTCGCCCTCCTGACGGCCGAATTCGGAAAGCGCCTTTTCCGCAACGGCGGCAGCGATCTCTTCCGTTGCCCTGTTCCCGGTGTCTATGCCCAGAATGCCGGCAATCCTGTTCAGCTTGCCCGAATCTTTCACGGAGTATCCCGATTCCGGATTTTTTGCCGCCAGCAGCAGTGTCTTCGCCACCGAGCGTCCGTGGTCGGAGTGTGCTGCGGCCCCGCCGGCGACCATCCGGCAGAAATTGCGGGCGACAATCAGATCCGCATTTGCCCCGCAGACTCCCAGCTTTGCGCCCTCTCCGAAAGGATCGATACGGCAGGGCCCCATATGGCACATGCGGCAGCATATTCCCATTTCGCCGAAACCGCAGCGCGGTTCCTGCAGCTCGGAACGATCCCAGACCGTTTCCATGTTCCCGATTGAATTAAATTCAGCCATAGCAATACCCCAGGCAATTGAACTTCTCTAGACGCTCTGCCCCTTGTAATACCTTTCCAATACCGGGCTTCCGCCATATCGCAAAACGCGACCGAAATCAAAGCGGTCGCCAAGCAGTTGATCCATGAACGGGGACACATCGACTTTATTCTGTATCAAAGAGAAGAGAACGCCTGCATTGGCTATCCGTCCCACCAATATAAGCCCTTTGATCCGGTTGTCGGCGACGACTATTTTCTTATAGACATTCCGTTCGGGCCGATTGTCCCTCAGGATCGTGTACCGCGACTCGTCCTCCGGCGAGGTGAGGCCGAACGAAATGATGGGAATGCCCCAGAAGTTCAGCGCGTTCATCGCAACCGATCCGGCGTACTCCGTCAGGGATCCGTCAATGCTTCGTCCGTCGACGATATTTTGCCCGGCTACACTTCCCTGCTGCACGGCGCAGGTCCATAATGCGTTGACGGCATATTCCTCAGTCGTGAGGTCGAAGGTTTCCGCAACATCTCCGGCGGCATAGATATTCTCATAGTTTGTCTGCATCGACGCGTTGGTTTCTATGCCCCACCGGGTCCTGATGTCCGTGTTCCGTATCAAATCGGTGTTGGCCCGGACGCTTTTAGCCACGACCAGAATTTCGCAGTCCAGCATAAGACCGTTATCCGCCATAACGCCCACGACATTGCCGTCCTTATGCAGGACTTCGGACACATCGGAGCCGGTCATGACTTCAATATCGTTGTCCCTGACCTTTGTTCCCAAAATCCGGGCCGCATCCTCGTCGATCATCCGGGACAGGATACGGTTCGATCCGACCACGACGAACACCTTGAGCCCCGCCCGGCTCAGGGCTTCCGCAGCCCTCATACCCACCAGGCCTCCGCCGAGAATAACCGCCTTTTTTGCTTCCGGCAGTTTCCGCCTGATGGCTTCGGCATCGGCAAGGGTCCGCAAAACGAACACACCCCCGAGATTCCCGGGTATGTGTTCCGGTATTTTCGCGGAACTCCCCGTAGCGATCAACAGTCTGTCAAAGGTATAAGCGCTTCCGTCCGAGCACGTTACCTTCTGCCCCGCGGGATCCACCTCTTCGACGTGGCTGCCCGAAAATAGACGCACGTTCATCTTTTCGTGAAAATCGGCGCTGCGATAGGAAAGACCGCTCCTGTCTATCTTGCCCGCAAGATAGTAGCTGAGAAGACACCGTGAATAGAGAGGGTGCACTTCATCGGTGATCTGGAATATGGGACTCTCCCTGTCCCGGGCCCGGATGCTTTCGATCGCAGCCGTGCCGGCCGCACTGTTTCCGATAATCAGTATCTTCATAAAGCTCATTTCACCAGAACGTTTACAGGCACTTCCTGCGGCTCGCAAAATAGCAGCGCCCGGGTCGGACACGCCTCCACGCACGCAGGCCCGTCCCTGCCCGCACAATGATCGCATTTAACGGCGCGGTGGCAGTCTTCGTACCGGACGATGACGCCGAAAGGACATACCATGATGCAGGACCAGCAGGCCACGCACTTATCCGGATCGGCTATGATTTCTCCCGTTTCCGGATGCCGGGAAATACCGCCCGATATGCAGGCCTGGGCGCAGAGGGGATCTTCGCAATGCCGGCACTGCAGGGCGATCGATCGAATTCCTGCGGGAGAATTCCTGTCGTCGATGCTTTCCACGCGGATCCTCTGCCTGGGCAGCGGACGCTCCTTAACCGCATCCGCCGGTTTTTCGGCTCCGGAATGGGCAACCGCGCAGGCAATCTCGCAGGACCTGCAGGCTAGGCACTTTTCAATGATGCAATAAATACGTTTCAACGCTGTTTCCCGAAATTAATAAGCCACGATGCCGCCGGATTCTTCCCTGTTCATAAAAATCCATAATCAACTCCGGATCAACCGGCTGAGATCCGACAGCTTGTGGAATATTTCATCCGCAAGTGCGACGGTAAGGGATCCCGTGCCGCAGCTTGGCGTCAGCATGCACTGTTGAAGGACGAGATTTTCGTCAATCCCTTTGGAAGCCAGGTTTTTTACAAATGCATCCAGCTTGCCGGCCAGGGAATCCGGCGTCTGCTCTCTAATCATTTCCGATGTAGGCACAATCCCACAGGCAAGTATGCCGCCATTTTCCAGAAAATCTTTGATCCGATCCGCGTAGTACGCGATGGTTTCGCCGTAACCGAATGCATCGAAACTCATGATATCCACACCCGCATCGATCAGGATCGTCCATTCCGTGTTGCCGCAACAGTGCGTGCCGGCGAGAGCGCCTTCTTTATGGATGGCTTCGACGACCTCTCCGAGGCAGCCGACCACATCGGAACGCTGAAGGCTTACATAGGTGGAAGAACCGAAAGCGGAGAAGATAGGCTCATCAACAAAACAGATCTGACGGCATCCCAGCGGATTGAACCTTTGAAGCAACCACCGGGCCTTCATGGCAATGCCCTTGACCACCACATCGCGGAAGATTTCATTATAATAAATCGACCGCTTGTTTTCATCCGTCTTGCTTAAACCGAACGTCAGCGGCCCCGTCACGTGGCATTTAATGAATTGAACGGCGGAAAGATCCATCGAGGAAAGCTTCTCTTCCATGTAGTAGAGACCGCGGCTGTACACCGGGGAAATGCGGAAGTAATCCAGGTTTTCCTCCACCACATTTTCGTAGAACTTTTCGAGTTCTTCGGTAGGATCCCCCCCCGTTTCAAAATATATTCTCTCCTTCTCTTCATCCACAACTACGCAGGGCATTCCTTCGCTGTATTGAATTTCCATCTGCTCGCGGAAATCGGCATTTGGCAATTGCGGCCAGATCGGGATTTCCGGAATATATTTCAGAATCAATTCGCAGGCTGCGGCCGGTTCCCTGTGCGGGAAACTGCCGATAGCCGTTGCAAGACCTTGAGGGCTGAATTTCATTCTTACATCCTTTTGTATATCCACATATAAAACGCTCTAACGTTGAACGTTAAACGTGAGACGTTGAACGTTTAAACGTTCTCCTGCATCCGATAAAGCCTGCTTTCTCTTCATTGCTGACGGGCGAACACAAGGTTCGCTCCTGCATTCTTCCATACTTCCGGCTTCCGGCTACACTTCAATCAGGCTTTCTTTAATACTGGTATATACACCCCGGAATTCTTTTTCTATTTTCTCGTCCATTGAATCGATCAACGGTTTCCGCGACAGGTCTGCGTCCCTTATCCCGTCATGATAGGAAATCATCCCGTGGATCGTTTGACCGGGAATCTGCTTCTTTATCCACTCCCTTTGTTCCGTATTTTGAATCTTATTTCCAATGATCCCGAAATTCCGGATGCCGAGCTCTTTCCCCATTTCAACGATTCTTTCGGCCGTTTTAATGCTCCTCAGACCCGGTTCCACGACAACGAGCATCCGGTCGATGGACTTCGATGTAGCCCGGCCCAGATGTTCGATGCCGGCTTCCATATCGACAATGACCGCTTCATTGCGTGTGAGGATGATATCCGTCAGAAGACTTTTCAGCAGCACATTTTCCGGGCAGGCGCATCCGGCGCCTCCCTTTCTGACGCCCCCCATCACCAGCAGCTTGATGCCGCGAAAATCGACACAATACTTTTCCGGGATATCGTCAACGGCGGGATTCATCTTGAAAAGCTGGCCGAATTCCTTCGGATTCGCGCCGGTCCGTTCCTTTATAAGCTCGCGCTGTTCGGAAATCGGGACGATGGAAGAGGCGCTCTCGGCCGGCAGTCCGACGGCTTCAGCCAGGTTGGCGTCCGGATCCGCATCCACCGCCAGCACCTTATAGCCTTCGCCGGAAAAAAAATGTGCCAGAATGGCGGCTATTGTGGATTTACCCGTTCCGCCCTTCCCCGTAACTGCAATCTTCATGAAACCTCAATTTAATTTCTTTTCACTATTAATGGATTCCCCTTTATATATCAACGTGAAATTATCTTATGTGATCATTTTCACGGATTTTATCCTGCGGCGCGGAGTTAGGGGAAACGCCAATTTTGTATTTTGGATATTATTCCTGAGCAGAGCCGTCGTGTTCAGGTACGATTATTCTATGTATAATGCATCGATGCCCGCAATCAGGAAACAGCGCAGGGATGAACCCTGCACAACATGAGGCAAGCAGGAAGATGGCCGAAGCGGGAGGAGACAGGATCATTATTGTCGGCGGCGGGGCAGCCGGAATGACCGCGGCTATTGTTGCAGCGCGGCGGGGAGCGGCCGTTACGGTGGTTGAGCGCATGTCCCGGGTCGGGAAAAAACTGCTCGCGACCGGAAACGGACGCTGCAACCTGACAAACACCAACCGGGATATAGAAAAGTATCATGGCGCGAACCCCCGATTCGTGCTGGGAGCCTTCGATCAGTTCCACGTCAAAGAAACCCTGGCTTTTTTCGAAGAGCTGGGCATCGAATCCGTTGTAGAAGAGGACGGCGCCGTGTACCCCGCTTCCGGCCAGGCTTCCAGCGTCCTGGATGTACTGCGATACGAAATGGAAGAACTGGGAGTGGAAGTAATCTGCGACACGGCGATCAACAGGATCGAAAAGGGGAAGGCGGGCTTTCGCTGCCTTTGTTCCGACGGCGGAGAATACGCGGCCGACCGCGTGATTATAGCCGCCGGGGGCAAGTCGTCACCGAACCTGGGCTCGAACGGCAGCGGATTCAGGATCGCCGAAGGTCTCGGCCATAGAGTTAAAGCCCCCTTCCCCGCACTGGTACAGGTCCGGCTGGACGCCCCTTTTCTCAAGCGACTGGCCGGGATACGAATCCGCGGCCGGGCCGAATGCCGAATCGATGACGCCGTAACGGGCGGCGAAAGGGGCGAACTGCTGTTTACGGATTACGGAATTTCGGGCATACCGATCCTGCAGCTCAGCCGCTCCATATCCGAACATTCGGGAACCGGCAGAAAATTGAGCCTCCATCTCGACCTTTTCCCCGATTCGAATCCTAAGGAAGTAGCCGGGCGAATCGTCCGGCGGATCGCGTTCAATCCCCGGAAACCGCTTGAGATGAGTTTTGTAGGGTTTCTGCATAAGCGCCTGACAGGAGTGATCCTGCGGGAAGCCGGATTCGGCAACGGACGATTGGCTTGCGGCGATCTGTCCGGGCAGGAGATTCATCGCCTGGCCGGGCGAATGAAAGACTGGCCTCTTCGATGCACGGGAGTGAAATCCTGGATGTTTTCCCAGGTAACGGCCGGCGGCGTGGATGTCGGCGACGTAAATCCCCGCACGATGGAATCGAAAATCGTGCCGGGAATCTATTTCGCCGGAGAGATCCTGGATATTGACGGGGATTGCGGCGGATACAATCTTCAATGGGCCTGGTCGTCCGGCCACACTGCCGGGATGAATGCCGCAGGATGAATTCTTGATACCACCGCTTTCCGATTTTAAATCCGCATTTCTCAAAAGGGTTTGCATGCATGTTGCAGCTGTCTGATATACGGCTGGATATCGATCACACGGAAGACGACCTGAAAACGGCGATCCTCGATATTCTCGGAATCGGCGAAGAAGCTCTGCTCAATTATCGCATTTCCAGAAAATCGGTGGATGCGCGAAAGCGTAACGCGGTTCTGTTCACCTACTCCGTCATTGTCGAGGCTGCGGATGAAAAATCGATTCTTGAGAAGTTCATCG
Organism: uncultured Acidobacteriota bacterium; assembly: GCA_964586015.1. Lineage (GTDB taxonomy): Bacteria > Acidobacteriota > UBA6911 > UBA6911 > UBA6911 > UBA6911. The sequence continues at coordinate 35,930 of CAZPHK010000012.1, forward strand.
GTTCCCGAAAGATCAGCCGCGCCCCTGACGAAACCTATCGATTCGCCGGCAGGGCGCCCGATCCTCTGCCGTTCCGGCCGGTTGTCGTGGGAGCCGGACCGTGCGGCCTTTTTGCAGCGTTGACCCTGGCCCGGGAGGGCTTTCGCCCGATTCTACTGGAGCGGGGAAAGAGCGTAAAGGAAAGGGCGCGCGATGTATCCCTATTCTGGAAAACCGGAATCCTGAATCCGCAATCCAACGCTCTTTTCGGAGAAGGCGGAGCCGGCGCCTTCTCCGACGGAAAACTCGTCACCCAGATCAGGGACCGGGAAAACCGCTGCCGGAAAGTCCTGGAAGATCTTGTCGCCGCGGGCGCTCCTGAAGAAATACTCTATCGGAACAAGCCGCATATCGGCACGGATCTCCTGGTAAAAGTGATAGCCAACCTGCGGCAGGCAATCCTGTCCTCAGGAGGAGAGGTACGCTTTGAATGCCGGGTAGCCGACATTCTTGTCGGGGAAAACGAAATCCGGGGCGTCGTGCTCGAAACCGGAGAGGTGATCCCGTCCCGCTGCGTTATTTTTGCCGTCGGCCACAGCGCGCGGGACACGTTCGAAATGCTCTCGGCGAAGGGAGTCTTCCTGGAACCGAAACCCTTTTCCATAGGCCTTCGTATCGAACATCCCCAGAAGATGATCGATGCGGCGCAATACGGCAGGTTCAAGGACCATCCCCAACTCGGCCCGGCCGACTATAAGCTGACGCATCACTGTCTGAACGGCCGTTCAGCCTATACATTCTGCATGTGCCCGGGCGGATCGGTCATCGCCGCGGCGTCGGAAGCCGGCTGCGTCGTGACAAACGGAATGAGCTCCAGTCGCCGGAACGGAACGAACGCCAACAGTGCCCTTCTGGTCGGCGTCCTCCCTTCCGATTTTCCGAACAATACTCCACTCGGCGGAGTCGCCCTTCAGCGCCGATGGGAGCGGAAAGCCTTCGAACTCGGAGGGGGAAACTTCAAAGCTCCCGCGCAGCTGGTTGCCGATTTCCTGTCTGCCCGCAAATCGAAATCCCTCGGAGAAATCAAGCCTTCCTACAAGCCGGGTGTGGCTCTCAGCGATCTGGCCGGCTGTCTGCCCGCCTACGTCATAGAAGCGCTGCGCGAAGCGATCCCCGCATTCGACCGGAAATTAAAAGGATTTTCCCGACCTGACGCGGTCCTTACAGGCGTGGAAACGCGCAGCTCTTCACCCGTGCGCGTCACCCGGAACAGAAATATGGAAAGCCTTTCCGTGGCCGGCCTTATTCCGGCGGGCGAAGGCGCCGGGTACGCCGGAGGGATCGTTTCCTCGGCCGTGGACGGCATTAAAGCGGCCGAAGCCGTAACACTTGGGTACGGCAGGCATTAATCCGTATTTTGGATGATCCGTCAAAAGAAATCGGGAAGCCGGTGCGATACCGGCCTCCCGACGTTCCAACCTTAAATATTTTATTTTTTCTATTTTCCGGCCTCCTTTCCCCACAGTTCTTCCAGCCGTTTATCGCGTCCGCAGCTCCAGCGATAAAAGTGGTAACGAATGGGATTCTTTTTGTAGTAATCCTGATGGTATTCCTCGGCCGGCCAGAATTTACCGGCCGGCAGGATCTCCGTCGTAATGGGTTGTTTGAAACGTCCGGAGGCTGCAAGCGCCTCCCTGGAGAACTCGGCAAGGCGGCGCTGCTGTTCATCATGGTAGAAAATTGCGGAACGGTACTGCTCTCCGGTGTCGCAGAACTGGCGGTTGCGCGCCACGGGATCGATATTGTGCCAGAAAAATTCAAGCAGCCGGCTGTAGCGGATCTTGGCGGCATCGTAAATAACCTGGACCGATTCCAGGTGCCCGGTACCGCCGGCAGAGACTTCTTCATATGTAGGATTATCCTTGTGCCCCCCCGTGTATCCCGACGTCACGGAAAGAACGCCGTCAAGCTTTTCGAACGCCGCTTCCATGCACCAGAAACACCCGCCCGCAAAAGTGGCCGTTTCCTGTTCGGCCGAAGCAGGCGCCGGCATGGCCAGGAGGAGCAATGCGGCTGCCGCCGATATCATTAACGTTTTCATTTTCAATTCCTCAATTCAGGCAAAGGCTCCCCGTCGGGGACGAATATCAGCGCAAGCCCGTTGTTGCAGTAGCGCTTACCTGTCGGCGGAGGCCCGTCCTTGAAAACGTGCCCCTGATGGCCGCCGCAGCGGCTGCAGTGGTACTCGGTACGGGGTAAGATCAGTTTGAAATCCAGCCTGGTCTTAATACTGCCGGGAATGTGATCGAAGAAGCTCGGCCACCCGGTTCCGCTGTCGTACTTTGTTTCGGATCTGAACAGCGGTTGATAGCAGGCGGCGCAGATAAAGGTGCCCGGACGCTTCTCACGATTGAGAGGGCTGGATCCGGCCGGCTCGGTGTCTTCCTTGAAAAGTATCCGGAAGCGATCCAAAGGCAGAATCTGTTTCCACTGCTCCTCGGATTTCTTCAAAGGTTTTATGTCAGTCATTTCGGATTCTCCTTTCGAAGCATTCTTTGTTCCTGCCTCTATGAATCCGACAATTGCCCCGGCAAATACCAGTACGCCGAGGAGTTGCAACAAATTCTGTTTTCTCACGACCATTTTCCCGGTCCCTTTCGGCATTGAATTGATCCCAAAGCATCATACTCATTACTTAACATTCAATTTGCCGTTAGTCAGGAAACGTTTACAAAATAACTGTTCGCCTTTCAAGGTTCAGGGTTCACCGTTCATAGTCCGTAGTCTCAGCTCGAAGGTTGAAGGTCGAAGGCCGAAGACCTGCCGTGGAGTTATTGGGTGGACAAATTTTTAAGGATATGAGGGTTCTAACTTCGGAAATAGATCTGATGTGAAAGGTACGGAGCCAGCCGAAGTGGCAGAAGGCATCCTTGGCGCGTGCAGTTCTCTGCCATTCATCCCTCATCTGTTCTAATGCCGGAATGAGCCTCTTGGACCTTAGACCTGGGACCTGAGACATTAGACCTGAGACTTGGAACTTTAGACCTTGGACCCTCGACCCATAAGCAGAACCGAAGAACAGTCGAAGTTATATCTTCAGGACATGGAGTGTTGTCCGGTTTATTTATCGTTTAAAGCGGCGACTCCCGGGAGTTCGATTCCGGCGAGAAATTCCAGCGAGGCGCCTCCTCCGGTTGAAACATGGGACACCCGATCGGCCACTCCGGCCTTCGCGACTGCGGCAGCCGAATCTCCCCCGCCGATAACCGAAACGGCGCCGGACTCGGCTACGGCGTTTGCCACAGCCATCGTCCCCGCGGCAAAGGCCTCCTTCTCAAAAACGCCCATAGGCCCGTTCCAGACAACTGTACGGGCGCCGCGGATAATCTCCGCGTACAGCGCGGAGGTTTGCGGACCGATATCCAGGCCCATCTCCCCTTCGGGAATTTCACCCGAAGGAACAGTATGCGCCGCGTTGCCGTCATCCACGCCGGTGGAAGCAACCGCATCGGCCGGAAGCAGGATTTTCGACTCTCCGGCTTCGGCTTCGCCCGCGGACAGCAGGTTGCGCGCAAGATCCAGCTGGTCCTCCTCGCACAGGGATTTTCCGATCTGCTTCCCGCGACTTTTAAGAAATGTAAACATCATGGCTCCGCCTATAAGCAGGCGGTCGACTTTCCCGAGCAGGTTTTCTATGACCTTGATTTTATCGGACACCTTGGCGCCGCCCAGAACGGCGACAAAGGGACGTTCCGGGTTTTCCAGGGCTTCCCCCAGATAATGCAGTTCTTTCTCCATCAGAAAACCCGCTGCCGCTTTCTCCACAAAATGCGCCATGCCTTCCGTGGATGCATGCGCGCGATGGGCGCTCCCGAAAGCATCGTTCACATAAACATCGGCCATGGCCGCCAATCTTTTCGCGAAGGCAGGATCGTTGGCTTCCTCTTCCGGATGGAAACGGAGGTTCTCGAGCAGGACTATATCCCCGGGGCGTGCGTTTGCCACGGTCTGCTCCACTTCGTCTCCGATACAGTCGCGGGTGAATTTAACTTCCCTGCCCAGAAGTCGCGAAAGATGTGCCGCCACCGGAGCAAGGCTGAATTCCGGTTTGGGTTTGCCTTTCGGCCGGCCCAGGTGGGAGGCCAGAACAAGCACGGCTCCATGATCGATGCCGTATTGAATTGTCGGAAGAGCGGCCCGGATACGGAGATCATCGGCAACGGCGCCGTCCTTAATGGGCACATTAAAATCGACCCGTACAAATACCCTCTTCCTCTCAAGATCCAGATCCTCTATCGTCAATTTGGCCATGGCTGCCTCCTCTTCCATAAAACCGGGGCGAATGAACGTAGGGGCGAACCTTCCGGCTTCGCCCCTAGCCGAAGCAAAGCTTTGGCCGGGCTACGCCGGACGAGTCGCCGGACAAGTCGGTGTTCGCCCTCGCTGCATAAAAATGTACTCACATCTATTTCCCGATGAATTTCACCAGGTCCTGCAGGCGGCAGGAGTATCCCCACTCGTTGTCGTACCAGGAAAGAGTCTTAATCAGGGTTCCATTCACCTTGGTCTCCAGTGCATCCACCGTACCGGACTCGGAAGACTGCATGTAGTCCGAAGAAACCAGGGGCTCTTCGGAATAGCCCAGGATGCCCCGCAGCGCTCCTTCGGATGCCTTTTTGAACGCAGCATTGACTTCCTCTTTTGTGCCGGTCTTACGAACGATCACGACCAGATCTACAATCGAGACATTGGGAGTAGGAACCCGAATGGCGATGCCGTCCAGCCTCCCCTCGAGCTGCGGCAAAACCAGTCCGATCGCCTTGGCCGCGCCGGTTGAGCTGGGGAGCGTATTGATCGCCGCCGCGCGGGCGCGCCGTAAATCCTTGTGCTGCAGATCCAGCAGGTTCTGGTCGTTGGTATAGCTGTGTATCGTTGTCATGAAGCCCGACTCGATGCCGAAGTTTTCATCCAGCACCTTCGCGACGGGCGCCAGGCAGTTTGTCGTACAGGATGCGTTGGAAATGATATGGTGTTTTCCGGGATCGTAGGCATCCGTATTGACTCCCATGCAGAAGGTGCCGTCCACATTCTTGCCCGGCGCGGAGATAACAACCTTTTTCACACTTCCCTTCATGTGCGCCTTCGCCTTCTCGCCGTCTCTGAACAGCCCCGTGGACTCCACGACAATCTGCGCCCCGAGTGAATTCCAGTCCAGATTGGCGGGATCCCGCTCGCTGAACACCTTAATGCGGTTGTTATTCACCAGAAGGTCGCCCCCGCTCAATTCCACGGTTCCGTCAAGTCGCCCCAGAACGGAGTCGTACTTCAACAGATGAGCGAGAACCTCAGGGCTGGTAATATCGTTGACGCCGACAATTTCAACCTCAGGATCATTGATGCAGCATCTCACAAAATTGCGGCCGATGCGGCCGAAACCGTTAACAGCTACTTTGATTGACATGGCTAAACCTCCCAGGACCATCCGTTATCAGTTCTAAGCTTATATCCCATTCCATAAAAAGAAATTTACGGGAATTCATTTCTCATTTCTGCAAATAGCCGGGATGAGCGGCTGAAAGAAAAATGTCACAGCCGGTGGGAATTTTCAAAGATATTTCGTCAAACGACTCTACAGGTCTTTAATTATAACCCGAAGAAAGACCTGAAACCTTCGCTTTTTGATCGTCAATCGTGCATACTGTCTGCCTTTGGCAAAGACGACGCCGGGAGAGGACGTCACCTCGGAAATGTTGCTAAGATATGAATCCAGGCCGACGACGGCAATTCCAATGAAGCAGGTACGCTCCATCGCCCGCAGGTTCGATTTTCCTGAACCGTTTGAAATCTCCGATTTCCCCTGGAAAGGGAACGTTAATTATTCAACGTATCTTGTTGCGGCAGGACGGCCCGGAAACCGCCGCGAATATCTGCTTCAGAATCTGAACACGGACGTATTCGCCGATCCCGATGCCGTAATGGATACGATGATTGCGTGCCTGCGGGCCCAGGAGAAAGCGATATCGGAGGAAGTTCTGCGGGAAAACGAGGAATGGGAACCGATCCGGCTGATTCCTACAAAAGAAGGGGCGGATTACCTGAAAACGGAAGATTCCAACACTCCTCGATACTGGCGTCTGATGAGCAGGATCGGCCGGGCACGATCGTACAAAAGTCTGAACGCGATTCCCGATCCCGGCAAACGTCTTACGGTCGCGGAAGAGGCCGGACGGGGACTTGCGCTGTTCGGAGTCCTGACGGCCGGGATGAATCCGGCGGACATTCGCCTCCCGCTTCCGGGCTATCGGAATACCGCTCTGTATTTCGACCAGCTGGATTCGATACTCGAAGGCAACCGGACCGTGGAACAGGCATCCGCACGTATGCCTTCCGACCCGCTCCTCAGGCAAAGCACGGAACGTTTTTTTCTCGTTCAGCTGCCGCCCGAAGACTTCCGGAGCAGACTACAGGAACGGCAGGTGAAGGAAATGGCCGCCCTCGTATTGGATCAAAGATCCTTTTGCCTGAAACTGCAGAAAAAACTGGCATCCGGAGATCTGAAAACGGCGGTTGTGCACGGCGACACCAAACTGGACAATTTTCTCTTCAGCACCCGGACAGGCAGGGTGAAATCCCTCATCGACCTGGATACCGTCATGCCGCACAGCTGGCTGAGCGACTGGGGCGATACGGCGCGATCGCTGGCCAATGTCTCCGGTGAAAGAGAGCGGAATCCGGATGAAATCAGAGTCGACATGGATGTTTTCAAAGCAGTGGCCCGGGGATACATCCGGACCGCGCCGCTGATTCCCCGCGCTGAAGTGGAACTGATGGTGGATGCCGCGCGTATTATGGCCATAGAGCTTGGCGTACGGTTTCTGGCCGACTACCTGCGAGGGGACAGCTATTTCAGGCCCGGCGCAGGAGATCCCGCGGATGTAAACAGAATCCGGGCAGCCGTGCAGTTGTCCGTTTTCCGGCATCTGAGCGACAGGGCGGCCGAGGCCGGACACTCCATTATCGAGTTGTACGAGGGGCGGGTAAAGGACCGGGGATCGAGATAAAGCCTGTTTGTTCTCCCTAAACATTCACATGCCGGAAGTTCGGAACGTATCGGGATCATTTTATTTGATCCTTTTTCAATTAAAAGATAAACAAAGGAACAGGACCTGTAATATATACGCGCACTCAATCTTGCGGGATTAATGCCATGAAGCCGCTACCGCCTGAAACAGGGAAGGAAAACGATCGGCCGCCGGGAAGGGAATTCCGCCTTTTCGGAATAATCCTGTTCTGCCTGGCGTCGATGCTTTGGACGCCCTCCGCCCTCGCCGGCCAGGCACCAGCCGATACAGGAGAACAGGTGCGAACGGAAATCCCCTACCGCGACGGGGATACGATTAAAAAAGTCGTCCTGATTTCCGACACCCAGGGAACCATAGCGGAAAACACCTGGCAGGCCAAAGGCGACGTAAAGGTCTATTTCGGAGATATTCTCATCACTAGCGATGAAGTGGTTGTCAACAGCGAAACAAAAGAAGGCTATACGGTCGGCAAAACGCATTTCAGCCAGGGAGAACAGTGGCTGACATGTTCGAAAGCCGAATTCAATTTCGGCACCCAGACAGGCACTTTTTACGAAGCCACCGGCTACACGGACAAGGAGTTTCTGATAACCGGCAGGACGGTCATCAAAACCGGTCCGGATACCTACACCATCCGGGACGGCTCCGTCACGACCTGTATGGAAGAAAACCCCAAATGGCAATTTACCGCATCCAGATCGGAAATCCGGCTGGATCACACCGCACGCCTTCGCAACACGTTTCTCAAGGTCAAGGGATTTCCCGTTTTCTACACGCCTTACACGATTATTCCGTTGAACAGGAAAGAACGCAGCAGCGGATTCACTACTTTCAGGACCGGAACATCCACGTCAAAGGGACGGGTATTCAGTCAGGGCTACTATCAGACTCTGGGAAGAAGCGCGGACATGATGATTTACGGGGATTATTTCAGCCTCCGCGGTCTGGCTCTTGGAGGGATCCTGAGAACGCGCCCGAATCAGTCTACCTATCTCAATATCCAGACTTATGGAATCCGGGACAGCCGGGATCAGGGAGGCGTTCAACTTATCGTGGACGGAGAATCCCGCTTTAATAACGGCTGGCGGGCCGTGGCGAAAGTCAACATCACTTCAAGCTTCAAATTTCGCCAGGCTTTTGCCGACAGTTTCAACCAGGCGACAAAATCCCTGGAATCCTCGACCGCATTCTTGACCAGAAACTATAAGAGCTTCTCCGCCAACATAGCCTTTGAACGCAATGAAGTCACATTCCCGGATACACCGCTGATTACCAGGAAAATCCCTTCGCTGGAATTTCTTTCACTGGGCGCCCCCCTCGGGAATACTCCCTTTATTTTCAGCTTCACATCTTCGATAAATGGACTTTCAAGAAGAGACTCCCAGTCGGAAACCGGAGGTATCGTCCATCGGCTGGACGTTTACCCGCGCATGACCGTCAGGCTGCCGCCGCTGCTCGGCTTTTCCTTTATCCCGTCGATCGGGATTCGGGAAACCTACTATGGCGCGCAGAGCTCCGAAAACCCGGAAGAAGGAACAATCAACCATGACCTGCACCGGCAATATGCCGATTTGAACATCGATGTGAAAATGCCCTCCCTGGAGAAGGACTATGATGCCTCCCGGCTGGGATCTTTCCGTCATACGATCGAACCCTACGCAACTTACCGATGGACCCACGGGATAGACGACCTCCAGCAGATAATCCGTTTCGACGAAAACGACGCCATCGCGGACACCAGCGAAATCGAATACGGACTTATAAACCGGTTTTTCACAAAAAAACAGAAAGGCTCCGGGACAGAGGAAAAGCATGAGTTCATGTCCGTAGCGTTGATACAGAAATATTACTTCGATCCGTCGTTCGGAGGAGCCTTTCAGGCGGGTCATGCCAACTCGTTCTATCCTTTGGACACCGCGACAGGATTCTATCAGACCGGCATTGAGAGAAACCTTTCCCCGGTCAGCGCCATCGTTCGCATCTGGCAACAAAACCGGATGCACCACGATTTCAGGGCGGATTACGACACGGAGCTTCAGCGCTGGCGGAATGCCAGCCTGTCGACGGAATGGGATCAGGGCAGGTTTTCGCTGGCCGCCACATACTTCAGAATAATGCAGACAGAGCAGGAACTGTTGCCCAGCAACAATCTGCAGGCCAGTGTCGTCTACGGAAATCCGGCCCGGGGATTCGCATCGAGGCTGATCCTGAGATATAATTTTTATACATCGCAACTTCTAAACAGCCAGACACGGTTGAGTTACGCATGGAACTGCTGCGGCGTATCGACTGAATTCAGGCAATACTCCCTGAGAGGCCGAATCGAATCACAATTCAGCATATCGTTTTCTCTCAAGGGAATAGGAAGTTTCGGGACGATGCGAAGAGAGGATTACCTGTTTCAGTAGTTTTATTCCCTGCGATTCATTCTTAATGGGAACTCATTCATGACGCGCATTAAAACCTATATTTCCGCCGGCTCAAATCTTGGGGACAAAACGGCGAATATAGAATATGCGCTCGATGAATTGGCCGATGCCGGGAGGATTTCGCAGGTATCCTCATATTTCGAGACGGAACCCGTCGGCTACGCAAATCAACCCTGGTTTCTGAACCTGGCTATAGAGATGGAAACCCGGCTTGCGCCGTCTGAACTGTTGCGCCTGTGTCTCGGCATTGAAGCTTCCCGCGACCGCAAAAGAAGCTTCCCGAACGCCCCGAGAACCCTCGATCTGGACATCCTTCTTTACGGAGACGTCGTTGTCCGGGAAGAAAACCTGATAATTCCTCATCCTCGCCTGTCCGAAAGAAGATTCGTTCTGGAACCGCTGGTCCAGATCGCTCCGGACCTTCTGCATCCGGTGTTGAAGCAGTCCATACGATCCCTGCTTGAAACCTGCAGCGATACGTCACAGGTCCGGCAGTTGACTGTTCCAAAAAGATTTCCTGCATGATGCGTCCCCGGCACGCCGGGCCAACCAAAAACAATGCAACAAATCCAACCGTAATTTGTTAATCTTTAATCACTATGGGTATCAAGGTACTGTTTTTTGCGTCACTGGCGGATGCGGTCGGGATACGCGAAACCAATGTTGAAGCCTCCGGATTCCCGGATATTGAATCCATATTCAACCATTTCGCAAAAAAGCATCCCAGACTGGAAAACTACCGGTCATCCGCGCTTTTTGCCGTAAATTCCGATTTCACCCGTCCCGACACTCCGGTCCGCGACGGGGATGAGGTCGCATTTTTCCCGCCTGTCAGTGGAGGTTAGCGTGTTTCTTCTTGTACGGGATCCCATCGACATTCGGTCCGTTACGGACAGAATACAGAAGCCTGAAGACGGCGCCGTCGTGGTCTTTGAAGGAGTCGTGCGCAATAACGCAAACGGAAAAGACGTCCGTTTTCTGGAATATGACGCGTATGAAAAAATGGCGCTGCGGAAAATTGAGGAAATCGGAGCCCAAGCCAAAGAAAAATTCGACATCCGCGACATCTCGATCGTGCACCGCCTGGGACATATGGATATCGGGGAGTGCAGCATCGTTATTGTCGTGGCCTCCGCTCATCGCGGCCCTGCTTTCGATGCCTGCAGGTTCGCGATCGACACCGTCAAACAGGTCGTACCGATCTGGAAAAAGGAATTCTACAAAGACGGCGAGGTCTGGATCGAAGGAGCGAAATAAAACTTCGTTGCATGTTAAACGTTGCACGTTAAAAACAAAAAGATCGTTGGAACGTTTCAGCCGAAGTATCGGTCCGCTAATCAGCAAGAAACCTGCAACGACGCTTTTTTCTTTTAACTTGTAACGCGCAACGTGTAACCTGCAACGGTTTTTAGATTTGATGCCGGTGTTCGAGGGCCTTGGACATCGTCACCTCATCCGCGTATTCGAGATCGCTTCCGACCGGGATGCCCAGCGCTATGCGGCTTACTTTAACCCCGATCGGATTCAGGAGCTTGGCGATATAAATAGCGGTCGCTTCTCCCTCTACGTTGGGGTTTGTCGCCAGAATAACCTCTTGAACATTCCCCTCCCTCAGGCGTTCGAGCAGATTCTTCAGCTTCAGGTCCTCGGGGCCGATCCCGTTGATCGGAGAAAGAACTCCATGAAGCACATGATACCGGCCGTGGTATTCCCGCGTCCGTTCGATGGCAACAATATCGTAGGGCTCTTCAACGACACAGATCGTTTCATTCGAGCGGCGGGCGCTGCTGCAATATTCGCAGGGATCCCGATCCGAATAATTATTGCATCTCGAACAGGAGCGTATCCGGTCCTTTACGGCCATAATCGCACTGCTGAGACGCTCGGCATCCTCCCGGGGACGTCGCAGCAGGCTATATGTCAGCCTCTGGGCGCTCTTCGATCCGATTCCCGGCAATTTGCGGAATTCGTCTATCAACCGTTCGATGGGTTCTGCGTAATCGCTCATGAATCTATCTTTTCGGCCTTGACCTGTCCCGGGAAAACATCCAGGAAGGATTGAACAACAGGCTCCCGTTTTGCCTTATTGAGAATTTCGGTTTCCTCCCGGTTATCCGACGCCTTCGGGGATTCAAGCGCAGGCTGCGGCACATCGGGTTGCGCCTCCTCGAGCAGAACGGTGACATTTCTGCCGACAACGTCCGTCGCGGCTCCGGCAATAACGGCCAGGTTTTCCTCAATCTGGCTGCGAAAGAATCCGTTTGCGGTTCCCATCTCCAGAATCACCTTGTCTCCCTGAAGCCTGGCTCCGTCCAGGCGCCGCAGCAGGGACTCCAGAGATTCCCTTCCGACCGCGGATGCAATCCTCAACAGCAGTTGCCCGGATTCCGGATTTGAAGACGTCCGGGAGGCCGTGTCTTGTGAAGAGGGCCTGCTTTGCAGATCATCCTCCAAACGCTCTTCAGCTTTATTTATTTCTTTCCGTTCGGGTACAGGCTTGGCCAATTCCCTGCCGGGTATCCGAGAGGACGTACCGGGCAGGGCTGCCGTTTTCCCTCCCGGCGCGTGCGGATCCGCGTTCCCGCCTTCGGGCAAAGACGAAAACTCCGATATCAGTTCTTCGAGGGATCTCATTTTCGCAACATGCGAGAGCTCAATTAATCCCATTTCCAGTTGAAACCGTATCTGCGTCGCATATTTCATTGAAGTGTCGGTTTTCAGGAGAGCCTCGAACAGCCGCAGCAGATCCTCTTTCGAAAAGAGCGCCGCCTGCTCCTTGAGATCGGGAAGAAGCGTTTCCGGAATTCCCAGAAGCGCCGTATCCGCAATTCCGGCTTTCAGGACCATAAGATTCCGGAACTGGCCCAGGAGCCTCCGGCAGAAACCCTGAAGGTCCTGACCGGCCGCGACCAGCTCTTCCACCTGGGCCAATATGGCGGCAGAATCATTGCCCGCGATGGCTCTCACAGTCCGGCTCAATATCCTGGGTTCGACCAGCCCCAGCAAGGTCGTCACATCTTCATCCGCGACGTGGTTGCCGCTGAAGGCGATCACCTGATCCAGGGCGCTCATGGCGTCCCGCATACTTCCGCCGCTCGAGAAGACCACCTGTTCCAGGGCGGCCTCACCGATTTCGATATTCTCCGCTTCCGCTATTTTCCGCAGCCGGTCCAGGATCAGCGGATAGGGAATTAGTTTGAAGCTGTACTGCTGGCAGCGGGACAGGATTGTCGCCGGAATTTTATGATATTCCGTAGTGGCCATAATGAACGCCACATGCGCCGGCGGCTCCTCCAGAGTTTTCAGCAGGGCGCTGAACGCCGCGTTGCTGAGCATGTGGACTTCGTCGATAATGAAGATCTTATATCTGTCGCGCGCCGGCTGGTACCGCGCCTGGTCGATCAGCTGGCGCACGTTGTCCACGCCGGTATTGGATGCCGCATCGATCTCAAGAACATCGATACAGTTTCCCGCCGTGATCTCCCCGCAGGAAGGGCAGCGTCCGCAGGGATAGCCGGGCCGGTTCTCGTGGCAGTTCAACGCTTTGGCCAGGATCCTTGCGGTGGAAGTTTTCCCGCTTCCCCGAGGTCCGGAAAAAAGAAATGCATGCGCGATCCGCCCGCTCTCGAGGGCGTTGAGCAGGGTACGCGAGACATGCTCCTGCCCGACGATCTCCTGGAAGTTCTGCGGGCGCCATTTACGAGCTAATACCTGGTATTGCATAGGGAAAAGGGTCGAGCCCCGGGGAACCCATTGCACATATAATAGACCTCTTAATGCTGCTTCCTTCCGGACCTGACATGGTTCGAG
>CAZPHK010000013.1:0-1386 GCA_964586015.1 uncultured Acidobacteriota bacterium
ATCTAACGTACAAATCAAGTTTTCCTCAACCGCACTTCAGGGCTTTTCTCCTTCCGGGTTTTGCCTCTCCATGCATTCTCCATACTTTTTTGCGGGCACCGTCCCGATCCTGTCGATCCCTATTTCCGATTCAAAAAATATTTTTATCCTTAATTTAGATGCAAAGTTTTTTCCCCGACTGTCGATATGAGTTTTGTAATCCTAAAAGAAGAAACGCCCAATGGGCTATTGAACACGCTGAGCGATTCCCCTCGCCGAGGCGGCCAGAGCCATGATCTGGCGGAGTAGCACGTTTTTTTCTCGGATTCAAGGAGGAACTCCATATGGGTTCATTCAGTATTCTGAACAACATCGCTGGTGTCAATGCACAAAACCAGTTAAACCTTAACAACGTCAATCTTTCCCGAACCTTGCTGCGTTTGTCTTCAGGAAGAAGGATCAACACCGGTGCGGACGATGCCGCCGGACTGCAGATCGCAGACAGCTTGAAGGCCAACACCATGGCACTCAATCAGGCCGTCCGGAATGCAAACGACGGGATAGGAGTCGCGCAGATCGCCGACGGCGCACTGGCGGAAATGAGCAACCTTCTGACCCGTGCGGTAACCCTGGCGGAAGAAGCGGCCACGGAAACGGTTGACGATGTCGGTCGCGCTTCGCTGCAGACCGAGTTCACCGCGATACAGGCCGAAATCGCCCACATCGCCAGCCAGACCAATTTCAACGGGCAATACATTTTTGTACCCGGCTCAGGAGTGGATGGCAACTTAAGCGTATTCGTCGGAGACATGTCAAACGCCAGCTCCATCGGCGTCACCATCGCCTCCATTACGACATCCGGCGACACGGTTACCGACATTGGAGGCCAGGACCTGACGTCTGTGGATATTTCCGACGCAAGCCAAGTCGCCTCATCGATGACCGTCATTAAGGATGCTCTGAGCGCCGTATCGAACATGCGGGCCGATATCGGTGCCGGTATCAACCGGCTGCAGTCCGCTGTCGCCGTGTTGCAGAACCAGGCGGAAAACACCCAGGCCGCCGAATCCAACATGCGCGATGCCAACATCGCCACCGAGATTGCGAACCTGACCAAATACCAGATACTGGCCCAGTCGGGAATCGCCGCCTTGGCCCAGGCAAATTCCAGCAGCCAGGCTGTTCTCAATCTGCTTCGTGTTTAGCGTTACACCAGCTGATGTGAAAGGGCGCGTTTTTTCGGAAAAAGCGCGCCTTTTTCTTTTTCAGGACGCCTCTTAAATTCGATCCCTGCGGATCACTCCCGCACCGCAACTCTTTTCACTTTTCCCGACGTATTTGTAACAATCCGTCCGTTAATGACGATAGACTGTTCAGGCGTTTTGACCTAGTCTGGCCTGTGACTTC
>CAZPHK010000013.1:1486-45515 GCA_964586015.1 uncultured Acidobacteriota bacterium
TTGAACCGTTTTGCGTCCAATATATACCTTCTTTCCAAACGGCAGCCGGAACTGGCACAGCTGCTGCAGGATGCGGAAAATATTCGCGTACGCGTATTCGAATCGCTCCGCGGAGGACCTACGGCCAGTTATCGAAAGGGCGAATCCGAATTTTCTCTCCATAGCCGTTACGATCCCTTGAAGGAAGCCCGCCAGGTACTGGGGAAAACGGACTGTTCCGGCTCCGATTACTTTATTTTCCTTGGATTCGGGCTCGGCTACATGCTCGACGCCCTTATTGAAAAGCACCCGGATCCCCGCAACCATTATTTCATCGTGGAGTCGGATCTTGAAATATTGAAAGCGGCATTTGAAGCACGGGATCTCAGCAATATTCTTTCACTGCCGCACTTGCATTTTGCCTGGCCGGCTTCGGGTCCGAAACTTTCGGAGCAATGGCTGCGGTTCTTCGATCCCGTCGAGGCACGCAAAAGCACCTACATTATGCACCCTCCGTCGGCTTCCCTGAATCCGGAGACGTACAAAAGCGCAGCCGAAATAATCCAGAGTCAAACCTTCCAGATCTTCTCGGACATCAATACTCTGGTGGAAAAATCACGGACATTTCTGGACAACTTCGTCCGGAACGTCCGGAAGGCGGCTACGGCTCCCGGCGTGATAAAGTTCTCGGGCAAATTCAGGGACATTCCCGCTGTCATCGTTTCCGCCGGTCCTTCCCTGGACAAGAATGTTCACGAATTAAGGGGACGCGAGGACAAAGTTCTCATCCTGTCTACGGACACCGCTCTGAAGCCTCTCTTAAGCGCGGGGATCCATCCCCATTTTATTTTAACGGGAGATCCGTTCCTGCTTAATTACCGCCATATGGAAGGCATTGTCATCGGAAAGGGCCTTGTAGTGGCGGAGACAACGTCCTATCCGGAGGTTTTCAACCAATTTGAGAATCGAATTATTGCCTGTACGTACGACCATTCTTCGCTGGGATCTTTATCGGATCTTATAGGGAATAAGGGCATTCTTCGGGCATGGGGATCCGTGGCCACCATGGCTCTCGACTTCGCCCTGCTGCTTAAGTGCAATCCCGTGATTTTTGCAGGTCAGGACCTCGCCCATACGAACGGATGTATCTACTGCTCCGGGCTTCATTTCGATAAAGAATGGTACGGGGATATTTCAGATCCCGATTCGTGGCGTCGGAAGCTCGAGGATATGAGATCTTCCCGACGAACAGTCCTGTCCGAGGATATTTTCGGCCGTCCGATTGAAACCACCGGTAAGCTGACGGCATACTGGAACTGGATGCTCAAAGAGGTAAAAGAAAATCCTGATGTACTTTTCATCAACGCGACCGAAGGAGGGATACTGAAGGGCGGCATGGAAATCTTCAGCTTGAAGGAGGCGTTACATCGATATTGCTCCAGACCGCTGCAGCTTTTTGAAAGAATCAACAGTATTTATGCAGGAGCGCAAAAAGACAGCCTGCACTATTCCGGCACGGACATTTCCCTGCTCGTGGCGGAATCGTATTCCGTGCGAAACATACTGAATCACGGATCCCGCCTTTGCAGATCAAAAACAAAACTGACGGCACAGGATCTCAGCAGGAAGCTCGAAGATGCCAAGGATACCATCTACTGCAACAAGCATATAGCGCCCCTGATCGACTGCCTGAATCAGATGGGAAACGTCACCTTTTTACGCAAGCGGAAAGATCGGAACCGTCAGTCCAATGGCGAGGCGGCGATTCAGGAATTGAAAAATATTTATGCAGAATACTTTACGAGCGTCCGCCATGCGCTGAATGAAATCGAAAAATCACTTAAAAAAATCAAAAAGAATCTCGATCTGTCCTGAAGCAAATTATCTCCAGGGCAACCTCCGCATTTCTGACTGCATCTTTCCTAAAACACTCGGTTTAACCGGTAAATTCGGCAAAAATGAGGGCTCGCGGGAAATGCGGATTTAACCCATAAATCACTATTCCGTCCGGTAAAACGTGCCGATAAGCAGTATATTCCCGGATCCGTTTTACGATCCGGCGAAAATCGAGTGCCAGGATATGCTTGTGCCGAAAAAAAGCGATCAAACCTCCGTTTATCATCTGATTATAAAAACGAAAGAACACTTGAGGAAATATGAGCAGCGTTGACGTACTGACCAGTGCCATTGACGTAGAGAGCATCGTTCAAAATCTGATGTATATCGAGCAAGCGCCGATACGTCGCATGGAAAGTGAAACCACGACACTGGAGAGCAAAGTAAGCGCTTTTCAGAGTCTGAACTCCAAGCTCTCCACTTTGGAGGAGAAGGTAAAGACGATTCTTTACGGCAGTGGAACGGTACCCCTGCAGGCACCGTATTCTTTCTCTGAAAGGCTGGCGGGAAGCATTTTTTCCACGTGCAAGGTATCCTCTTCGGATGAAGCCGCCATATCGGCCGTCACAACCGACGTCTCCGCAACGGGCAGCTATACTATAAGCGTCAGCAACCTGGCAATGGCCCAGTCATCGGCGTCCGTAAATTTCGACGATATTACCTCGGTGGAAACGGGTACGGGCACGATTACAATCACAGCCGGATCCGGCGATCCTGTTAATATCACGATTGACGATTCCAATAATACTCTCAGCGGCGTCCGCAACGCCATAAATGCCGCCGATGCCGGGGTCACGGCGACTATTATTAATGACGGGTCTGCAAGCCCGTACAGGCTCCTGATCACGGCCGACGATGCCGGAACCGCGAATGCTTTTGCAATTGCGGACAATCTATCGGGAGGCCAGGCTCTGGGAATTGTAGAAATGCAGGCAGCCGAGGACGCCCAGTTCGTGGTCAATGGAGTGGCAATAACGAAAAGCACGAACACAGTCAGCGATGTCATAGACGGCGTTACCCTGACCCTGAAACAGGAAACCGCAAGCGATGTTCGAATCGATCTGGAAACGGACACCGACGCCATAGTCGATTCCCTTAAAGAACTTGTCACTGCATACAATAGCGTCAGTTCATTCATCAATACGCAGTTCAAGTACAATGCAACGACGGAAAGCGCGGGAGTGCTTTCGGGGGATTCCACCCTCAGGAGTATTCAGAGCAATCTGCAGAACCAGATTCTGCAGTCTATTCAAAACCAATATTCAAACTTCGGCGTTACCAGCCAGATTGGACTGAGTTTCAACCGCGACGGAGGATTGGAGCTGGACGAAACAAAATTCCGGGATGCTCTCGCGGACAACTTCACGGATGTAGCGGCACTTCTTCTGGGAAACGGAACACCTTCCGGCGGCGCGACCGTTACCGACAGCCGGGTATCCTATACAGGCAAGACGGCAGCCACTCAGGCGGGAACTTATGACATAGAAATTACCAGCCTGGCGGAACAGGCATCAGCGACCGGGATCCAAACGATAACGACACTGGCGAACGATGAAACCCTGACCATCACTTCCGGAGCCTCCAGCGCCATCGTCAATCTTCTCGCCGGGGACGATCTTGCCGCCGTTCTTTCAAAGATCAACGCGGCTTTAACTTCGGAAGGAATGGATGTGAACGCCGAAGATGACGGTTCGGGACGGATAAAAATTTCGACGGATCATTACGGCAGTTCCTACGATATAAGCGTTGTTTCCGATAGAGATACCTCCGCCGGAACAACCGGCTTCGGAACGACGCCTGTTTCCGGCAGCGGGGCCGATATTGAAGGCACAATCGGCGGCCACAGCGCTACTGGAAGCGGCCTGACACTTACGGGAGCCGCGGGCCAGCCCGAGGAGGGGCTGAGTCTCACCATATATCAGACGACAACCGGCAGTTACGGAAGCGTCACACTGGCCTCCGAATCCGAAGGGGACGAAGGTTCCAGTATCCTGCTGAACCTCTACAGCGTTTTAGACGGAATCACGGACCCGCTCTCAGGACCGATTCACAATGCCACCGACGGTCTCAATCGTAACATCCGGATGATAGAGGACAGGATCGAGGCCTACCAGGTCCTTTTGGACACAAGAGAAGCCTTGTTGTATGCTCAATATCAGAAAGCAGATGAAGCACTTCGCTTAATGAACGTAACAATGTCTTCCTTAAGCAGTCAGATAGGATCGCTATCATCTTGACACTGAAGCCTTATCTAAAGAAGGAGTTTTAATGGCCGGGAATGCATCTCTAGCGTATAGGTATAAAGAGGTGGCGGTTAATACCGCGAATCCTCTCCAATTGATTGTCATGCTTTATGACGCTGCGATCCTTTCCCTGCAAAAGGCACGGAACCACATGGAGCGGAAGGACATTGAAGGCAGATCCAAGGCTCTCAATCACTGCATCTCGATAATATCAGAACTGCAAGCCTGCCTGAATTTAAAGGAAGGCGGTGAAATCGCCAGTTCGCTGGATCGTCTTTACGACTATATGAAACGCAGAATAATCAAGGCGAATGTCGATCAGAGCGTCCAGCCACTAAAGGAAATTGAAGGACTTCTTGAAAATCTCTGCTCGGCCTGGAGAGAGCTGGTGAAAAAGTCTCCGGATTCAGGAAAAGCGGACGCTAAACCAAGGATCCTTGACTCCAAGATGGTCGGTTCCGGCAAGCCTGTGGCCGGTCAGCTGAAAACCTTGAATATATCGATCTAACATATATGCAACCCATCATCGTCGATTTAAGAAAATTAGCCCAATTCTATTCCGGCCTCCAGAAGGATCTTTCAAATGTTTTGACAGAAGTCGATTCCGATAACGAATGGTCGCTGACGGAATCGATATTGGAGAACAGGTCTTGTATTTCACAGATAGAACGGATGAATGCGCATATCCTTCAGCTATCCGATAATTTAAAAAATTCTTATAAGGACATGAACGCGGAAAGTCGCGCTGAGGCGGAAACACTGGCCGCCGAAGCCAGGTCTCATGCGATCCGCATTCGTGAACTTTGCTCCCGAACATCCGTAAAAATAGAAAAAACAAAAGCGGTGATCCGGAAGAAACTGGAAGGTATCGGGAAAGGAAAGAAGTACCTGAAAAGCATGGATCCCGTCAAAAACAATTATCCGAAATTCATCGACTCCACGGGCTGATTATCCGATCAGCTTTTTAAGCACATCCATTTTGGGAATCTGTGATTGCGCCGCAGCCAGATTTTCACGTTTAATGGCTTCATACACCTCATGTCTGTGAACGGATATATGGCGTGGGGCTGAAATTCCAACTTTGACATTACCGGTACCGATATTTAAAATTGTTACTTCAATCTCGTTCCCGATTATCAGGCTTTCGTCTTTTTTTCTCGTAAATACTAGCATCCGTGTCGTTACCTGCAGGGCATTCCTGATCCTGTGTTAATGAAAACTGTTCTTCAGGCCCCCTGGGCCTCAACTTTATCCTGATCGCCGATATGCAATAAGGGATGTTTGACCGAGTACTGGCTTTCGTGCAGAATTACCTGTTTCCCGCACCTCTCATGTTCGTTTATGACGATTGGAGCCATCAGGTTGATCGTCGCGTCACTTGGATTTTCTGGAATCGTTGCAACGGCATAAACCGCGAGTTCGGAAGAGTTCTTGCTGTTGACATCCGCCATGTCGGTTTCCGACAACCTGAATTCGTAGGTCGGCTCCACCATGAATGGATTAATTATAAACAGGGTTATAGGAGGATCGTCCAGGGCCTGGAGATACTGAAAAGGTTTAATTTCTTCCAGTTCCAGAACGACAAACCTGTGTATTTGCGGGAATCCGGGAAGCCCTTCCTTGAAGGTAAGAATTTTATCTTCAGGAACTTCCAAATCTCCAAAATTAACCGTGTGGATCAGCATGTTACCTCAACCTTATAATCGGGGATATACAGAAACCGAATAGGCGATGGAGCCGGAATCCGCATAACCGTTGTCAGTGTTTTCTCTATATCAAATATTCGTCACTAAATACATGTTCAATAGTAGCGTGATTAACCAATAATGTCGAACAGGTTCCTTTTACCCAATAATGTACTGCCGGCCGATATGGCGGCTTCCAGAGAGGTCTGAATTCTGTTCAGCTCAACAATGGATTCAGCCAGATCCGCATCTTCTATCCGGCTTCTCTGTTCTGTGAGGCTGATTTTGCTAGTTTCCAGGTTGGACTGAATGTTTTCCAGATGTCCGATATTGGTTCCTATTTTGGCTCGGACCTGCCCCAATCCCGACAATACGCCAGAAAATTGACCGAGTGCATCCTGAATATCGGCGATATTATCGCCGTCCATTGCAACAAGGAGTTCTTCGATGGTCTCGAATACGGAATCGAATACCTCCGACCCGGATACACCCTGCTCGACTTCCGTTGACTTATCGACAATGACGCGATTCACATCGTCGTTTCCTTCATAGTGGACCGTATCTCCCGCGATGGTAAAGGGAACGTCCGTAACAAGGGTTCCGGCGAAAATATACCTTCCCCGCGCCTGGCTGTTGGCCAGACTCAAAATCTGATCCCGAAGCGAGCGTACTTCCTGGGCCAAAACGTCACGCTCATCCTCACTGATGGTTTCCGTTCCGGCCTGACTTCCCCGCGTATATATACTGGTAATCAGGTTATTGACTTCGTTCAGTGCGGAATCCGCCGCCTGCAGGAAAAAGGATCCGTCCTCCGCGTTTGCCGTGTACTGGTCGATTTTAGACTCCAGGTCACTTATAGAAACAAGACGGGCGCTGCCGGAAGGAGAGTCCCGGATGGAAATAAGCTTTTTACCACTCGAAATTTCACGTAAAGCCTTATTGGAGCTTTCGTTGAGATTGGAAAGGTCGGACAAAAAATTTCGATAAACCATGTTTTGCGTAACACGCATTTTTAGTCACCCAGAAGCCTGATAAGTTCATCACTCAGTGCTATAGCAGTATTTGCATAGCGCGCGCTTGCTTCGTACGCTTTTTGAAACTTGATTATATTGACAGCTTCTTCATCAAGGTTCACGCTGATTTCGGCGTCACGCTGATCCATCAACTGCTGAAGCACGCCATTATGCGTAACGTAGTTGTCTTCCGCCGATACGGCTTCCGATCCGATTCTGAAAATAAAGCCGGAGAAAAACTGGTTGAAGGTTTCCGTCGCGGCTGAAAAAAGCTTTTCATCTTCAATGGCGAAAATGCTTTTGGCATTTTCGTTGTCTCCCGGGCCGCCTGCAGCGTCGGCCGCAGCGATGAGTCGGGGATCTGAAAGTGCGACCTCGATATTCCTGGCGGCGCCTTCGTTCGAGCCGGGAGCCGGCTGCACGAACGGAACGAAAAAATCTCCTCCGGCCGACCCGTCGAGGTCGCTTCCAAGGAAATGCTGCTGATTGACTCTCTCGATGAGCGTTGCCGCCATGTCGTCCAGCACCTGCATGCAATCCGTTATGGTTCCGTCACGAGTCCGTATCAATCCGCCCAATTTCCCTGAGTTCAGAGATGCGGTGATATCCGTACCGTTTAATTGCACTCCGGTCATCGGAGCCGGAATCATCGGCGATGTTTCCAGGTCATAGCTTGTATTTTCCAGCACCAGGGCGGCGCCCTGTTTGGTCGTAACTGTAATGGAGCCGGATTCGGTTTCAAAATAGTCGATTCCCATCAGCCCGGACAGCTCTTCCAGGCATTTCTGTCTTTCGTCCCGGAGGGTAAACTCGGTACCGGGTTGTGCGGCCTTGGCTGCGGGAATCTTTTCGTTCAACGAAGCGATTTCCGCGGTCAGCACATTAATCTCCTGAACGATCTGAGGAACCATCCTGTCTTCGGATGACTGCAATTGCTGCAATCCCGCGTAGAGGCGATGGAATTCCAGTGTGAGAACTTCGGCACTGGACAGTACCTGATGCCGGGCCACCAGGTCCTCGGGAGTGCTCGACAGCTGGTTGAAACTCCCAAAAAATTCTGAGAGCGCTTCCTGAAGCCCCGCCCCGCTTTCGGATTTCAGCAACGATTCGATCTGCCCGAGGGCTTCGGACATGAATTCGTATCCGTTTGAAGCTTGCAGTTCCTGGCTGATACTGCTGTCCAGGAATTGATTCCGCTTGGACTGCAGGTAGACGCCCGGAATTCCCGATGAGACTTCCGGATCTTCACTGTTGGTAAAGATTACCTCCTGACGGGTGTAGGATGCATTGCTTGCGTTGGCTATGTTTCTCTGGGTAATCGAAAGAGCGAATTGCTGCGCCGCCAGCGCCTGTTGAACGTTGTCTAATCCGTCTAAAATAGAAGGCATAGGAATTGTCTCCGATTGAACCGATACCGCCTAAAAAGACCTTCCTGAAGCAGGGAATTTAATGTATTACGGCTAAAGTCTTATGCTCTATGTGAAAACGTCGGCTGAACTGCAGGAATAGACCGGAACAGTCCCGTACGCTGATACGAACTCGTTGCATTGGAAACCAGCCCCAGGAGCCTCTGGGAATATTTAACGGATTTCTCGATCAGCTGCAGGTTTCGGCTGGAAACGGCTTTCAGCTGCATAACGATATCCCTTAAAAGGTCCGTCTGGATTTTCAGTTCCGTTGCGGCGGGCTGTTCAAGGTTTTCGGCGAGTTTCGAAAGAGTAAACTCTTCGCAATCAATTCCAACGATCGTGCAAATTTCGGAACAGAGGCGTTTCATCGCGTCTTCGAGAAAACGGATTTTAATGTTAAACGTCTCTTCAACCTTATTGCTTTCCTGGATTGCTTCTATGCGGCCTCGGGCCAGCAAGGCAGTTTTTTCCTTTGCGTGCTCGATTATATCCCGGTACAGGCTGGACTCCTCCTGGAGGATGCCGAGGAGATCCGAAATCTGTTCTTCCATATTTCAGATTCTGAGATCGATAAGACGCGAGATCGTGGAATTCTCGTCATTCTGGGAATCATCGGGCTCATCGTTTACGGATTTCTTTTTGGCTTGTCCCGTTTTCGGACCCCTGGGTTTTTTCGGAAGTTCTTCACTCATCCGTTCTTCCCGGGATATTCTTTCCAGAAACGGTGTTTCGACAAGATTCAAGAGACCAAAGTCGTCTGACATGGCCGTCTCCACCTAGCCGGGCCTAAAAAACCTCGTCCAACAAGGTACCCCCAATGATCTTTTCAGCGATCTTTTCCGCCTTCACGTTGTAGGTGCCGGTTTGCAGGTCACGACTGATCTGCTCGACTTTTGCCTCCCGGATATCGGGTGTAGATCGAATCAGATCATCGAGATGCTGCACATTTCGGCTCTGGATCGATAATTCCAGCTTGTCTGAACCGGAGTTATGATCGCTATCGCTCCTTCCGGTCTGCACGGACCTCTGCGTCCCGTCGAGCTGCCGAACGTTGCTTTTCAAGCCAATCAAGGGATTGTTGCCATTAATCTCCATAAATATCCTCAAGAGATTACTCTTTGTATAGTTTATCGTCCCCTCGATAATAGCACTTTAATTAATAATGGCCTATCCGCTTATCCAACCGGCATTATTATCTCAAACCCGCCAGCTGCGTACGCAGGGCCGGAAGCGGATCGACCGGTTTCCCCATTCGAATCGCTTCGAAATGGAGATGGGGCCCGGTACTGTGTCCTGTACTGCCGACGGTTCCCAGCGAACTGTCCGAC
Organism: uncultured Acidobacteriota bacterium; assembly: GCA_964586015.1. Taxonomy (GTDB): domain Bacteria; phylum Acidobacteriota; class UBA6911; order UBA6911; family UBA6911; genus UBA6911. Next base: position 11,040 of record CAZPHK010000013.1, read on the forward strand.
GTGACAGTATCTCCTGTTTTCACATGAATCTCTCCGAGATGCCCGTATCTTGTCTGCAAATCTTCGGAGTGCTGTATGAATACGTAATTGCCGTATCCCTCTTCATATCCTGTGGCAATAACTTTTCCCGGTAATGCAGGCACAACCTTCATGCCGGCAGGGGCCGCGAGATCCAATCCCTTATGGAACTTCAACCGGTGTGTAAAAGGATCCTGTCTGAGCCCGAAGGGAGAAGATACGGGGGCCGGGACCGGAAGACGTATTTCATTAATTTCATAATTATTTACGTCATTTTCTTCATTTTTATCATTAATGTTTTCGGGCAGAGATGTGGGCACCGCCTTATTTTCCGGCGACACCGACGTCGTTTCTTCGCCGTCTCCCCGGACAACATCGTCGACAAGGTTTCTGTACAGCAGATCCGATATCCCCAGCGTTCCCCGCTTTGCCAGACTCTGTGCGACTTCCTGATCGAACATCTCCGTATATATCGTTTTCCCGAACCCTCCCTCCGTCAGTCCCGATTCTTCAATTGTTTCGCGCATCACTTTCAGCATGTAGGTGATGAAAATCGCCTCGAACTCCTGGGATACCTTGCGTAATTCGGCTTCCCGTTGATCGCCCGACAACTCCCGTGCCGCTTGAATTTTTCCCTGAAGCCGGTTCCCGGCGCCTGGAAACAATTCAACCGGCAGTTGATTCGTAGTTCCCGGAAGGATTGTGTTCTGCATCAGGGATGCCCTCTAATCAATTTCAACCTGAACAGTTGAAAACATAAATCGCATCGTCGTCAGATAATTACCAGTTCCGCCTGCAAGGCTCCATGGGCTTCAATCGCTTGAAGAATGGCAATAATATCCCGTGGACCTGCACCGAGTGCATTCAAGCCCTTGACGATTTCTTCGACGCTCGCCCCCTCCTGCAGGGTTACCGTGCGTCCTTTTTCTTCCTGCGCCGTCACCGTCTCCTCCGGTACAACTACGGTATCCCCGTTTCTCGAAAACGGATTCGGCTGTGAGACGTCGTAAACGGTGCCGACCTGCAGCGACAGACTCCCGTGAATAATGGAAACTTCGGAAATCCTGACTTCATTCCCCATGACAATCGTGCCCGTCTTTTCGTTCACAACAACCCGTGCACGGATATCGACTTCCATGGTCACATTCTCAATTTTTGCTATGTATTCAACAATGCGGCCTTCGTAACTTTCCGGCACAATAATCGAAATTGTGCGGCTGTCAACGGCCCCCGCAACTGGAGAATCCACGGCTTCATTGATGGCCTTCGCAGCGCGGCTTGCCGTTGTAAAATCACTCTGGCGAAGAACATAATTCAAATGCTTCCTGCCCGACAGATCGACGATGACGTCTTTCTCCACCAGCCCGCCGTTCGGGATCCTGCCCGAAGTTGGATGATTCAATTGAACCCGGGCATTTCTGCCGCCGGCATTGAATCCGCCCAGCACCACAGAACCGTCTGCGACGACATATACCTGCCCGTCCGCGCCCATAAGAGGCGTTCGGATTAGAAGGCCGCCCTGAATGCTCTGTGCATCGCCTATGGAAGCGACACTCACATCGATGCGACTTCCCTGGCGGGCGTTGGGAGGCAGCGTCGCCGTTACCATGACGGCGGCGATATTCTTTACGCGCACCCTGTCCGGATTTATTGTAATGCCGCTTCGTTCAAGCATATTCGCCAATGTTTGGGTCGGAAAGTAAGTCTGGTTTCGATCTCCGGTTCCGTTCAACCCGACCACAAGGCCGTATCCGGTCAGCTGGTTATCCCGGATCCCTTCGATGGAGGCGATATCCTTGATACGTGTAGCGGCCGTCGAAGAGATAAGGAGCGCTCCGACGAATAAAAATACGAATACTGGAATTCTCCATTTCCCGTTCATAGAAATTCCGTTTAAAAGGGCAATACGCCGTTGAGAATTTTATACAGCCATCCTGGTTTAATCGGCTGACTGACAACTCCGCGACCTTCAAGCCGAACGGACATCTGGGCAACAGCCGACGACGGCACGATATTGTCGGGGCTGATATCTTCAGGCCGGATAATGCCGGTCAGGTATACGCTCTGGTTCTCGTTGTTGACATGAATTTCGCGCATGCCTTCAACGACCAGGTAACCGTTGGGAAGAACATCCACGACACGGGCCGTAAGATTGGTCGACAACGTTGTCTGCCGGCTGGTGGAACCCTGTCCTTCAAAGCTGGAGCTGCTTTCTCCGGACACCATTGCAGGAAGTTCGGAAATACGGCCCTCCAGTCCGAAAAGATTGTCAAATCCCGCAGTAGCGCCGGTGGACCTTGAATTGGACGCATCGGCACTGGCAAGCGCCTGTGTGGATTCCAGCACCAGAATCGTGACGACATCATCGACATTGTGCGCTTTCAGATCACGGAACAGATTTGCGTAGCGCCCGCGGTTTGACCACAGGGATCCCTCGGCTCTTTCCTCTTCCAGGGACCGCTGCTTGGCACTGTCGATGTAATCCTTCAAATGGGTGGGGTCTTTGGCCTGAACTCTCGTCGACGCACAACCCGCTGCGGCTAAAACCGCCGCAGCAAGGATTAAATACACCCAATATATAGAACGTATATAACGCATGGGTCTCCTAGTCGGGTATTTCCACCCGGGCGCGCCCCGTTACCTTCGCTTTCAGAACGCTTGAAAACTCGAAATTGCGCACCCTTATAACCTGCCCGAGTCGACCGTCCTGTTCAGCCCTGGCAAGAGACGTGAAAACGAGGCCGTTCCTTTCCAGCCTGAGATGTACGGTATCCCCGCTTTTAACAAGGAACGGCTTCTTAAAAAACTCCGGGGTGAGGGGATCACCGGGAGAGAAACTTCGTTTTGTAACTTTGCCTATCACTTCATCCGCGTCGCGTAAAAATGCTCCATTCAGATCCTCTATTTCCGTTTCAACCCTGGCAATATCACCCTCTGTAATGGTTTTTCCGTAAAGGATCCTTTTCGCCGCCGTAAGAATAGCCGCCTTGACGCGAATCTCGGCGGTTGCCCAAAAGGAAGCTACACTTTTGCCGTCGCCGAAAACATCAAAGGACACCAGTACCCGCGCCTTGCCGAAAACCGGCGACTTTGCGGAAATCCTTAAATCGGATTCCGCGACCGGCATTCTGATTTTTTCCAGGTTTTTAATGGATAGAATCTCGATTTCCTCTTCTGTCCACGGAGTTGTTTCCGCTATAAACGCCTTCAGGACCGGTGCGATTTCCTCGGCTCTCGCCTTCCTCTCCTGAACCCTGATCTGAACGATCGGGGCCCCGGTCACCCTTATTCCAATGGCCGAGTCCCGGGACCGCCGTATTATCTCTTCGATCTGCCTGCGGCTGAATGTACGGACCGTCCCGAATTCAGGCGCATCCGCAATGTACAGGCCGCTCATACCGTCAACCAAATCCGCGTCCGTTCCATCGAGTAATGCAATATCTCTCAAACAAACCTTTCCGGACGTTACATGCGACTCTTCCTTAAGCCGTACCTGCAGGCTGTCTGCGCCATACAGTACTGAAATCGAAAGAAGGAGGACGGCGACCGCCGTCAGTGGACACGACATGGCATGAAGCAAGCTGCGAATTCTCCCCTCACCCAACCTGGTGTGGATAATACCGCGTGGCGGACAAGACCTGCCCGGAAGTATGAACCAAAGCAGTTGCTTTTCCTTCCGGTGGATGTGGAAAGGGGTGAGGAGGCAACCGGCCGCACAGACTTCATCTCGAGGAAATCCTGTTGCGGACCCGGTTGCGGTACTGCGAACTGGGTAAAGGGTGAGGAGAGAATTCGAAACTTGCTTCATTAAAATCCCTTACCGAACAACGTTATTGGCTTGACTGAACATTTCCTCGGCCGTACGAATAACCTTGGAGTTTGCCTCATAGGCGCGCTGGCTGATGATCATGTTGACCATTTCTTCAACGACGCTTACGTTGGACTGTTCTACGTAACCCGACATCAGGGTGCCGAGCCCTATTTCACCCGGCGTCCCGGTGATGGCGTCTCCGGAGGCCTGGGTCGGGACCAGAAGGCTTTTGCCTATAGGTTCAAGGCCGGACGGATTCCGGAACAGGGCCAGCTCTATTCTTCCAACCGTTTGAGGTTCGGTTTCTCCCGCGGTCGTCACGGTAACGGTTCCGTCCTTGCCGACGGTAATGCTCGTTTGGTCTTCAGGAATGGAAATTTGATCATTCAGAAGGTCCCCGTCTGAAGTCACCACGTTCCCGTCCCGGTTCAGGTGAAAATTGCCGTTTCTCGTATAGGCGATCTGTCCATTCGACATCTGAATCTGGAAGAATCCCTGCCCTTCGATAACCAGATCCAGAGAATTACCGGTTGATGCAAAATCACCCTGACTGAAAATAATTTCGGTCGCGGCAAGTTTGGTCCCCAGTCCGATCTGCGTGCCTACCGGGATTTCCGTAGTCGCAGTATTGGATGCGCCTGCCTGACGAATGTTCTGATACAGCAGGTCCTGGAATTGAGCGCGTCGCATTTTGTATCCGCTCGTATTTACATTGGCGAGATTATGCGCAATGTTATCAATGTTTAACTGCTGTGCTTCCATACCGCTTGCAGCCGTATACATCGCTCGTAACATAGGGGCTCCTAACGACTCAGCTTTTCAATTGCCTGTTTATTAATGTCATTGGTAATTAGGTTCATGCTTTTCTGCATGGCCTCAAAGTTGCGCAGAATCGATATCATACGGACCATGGCCTGGACCGGATTTACATTGGACCCCTCCAGATACCCGGCTTTGATCTTCGCATCCGACTTCAGTTCAATATCCCGACCGCTGCGCGACAAAAACAAAGAGGCGCCTTCTTTTTCTATTGATGATAGATTCTCGAAACGCACCAGTTTCAAGCCATCCACCGTTTCCCCGTCCAGTTGGATATCGCCGTCAACGCCGATCCGGACCTTTCCCGGGCCAAGGGTTATCGGTTTATTCTCTGTCCCCAGGACGGGATACCCGTCGGAAGTGACAAGGATCCCCTGTGTGTTCATATTCAGATTGCCGTTTCTCGTGTATCGAATGCCTCTCGGCGTATCAACGACCAGAAAGCCGTTTCCCTCTATGGCAACATCCAGGTCGCGGTATGTTCTTGTCAGAGAACCCGGTTCCAGATCGAAAGTCCCCCGCACAGCAACCGGCTTATTGATGGCGGCATTGAGCGTATCCGGTTCAATGCCTTCGCCTGAATACTGCTGCAACAAGGTGAAAAACGCTTTTTCAGCCTTGAATCCCGTCGTATTGATATTAGACAGATTGTTCGCGATAATATCCAGCGCATCCGCCTGGGCCTGCATTCCCGAGTATGCCGTATAAATTCCGCTGTTCATTCCGATGTTCCTCAGGCCTCACATAGATGGAGACCATTTTTCTTCTCATTAGCTGTGCAATATTCGTGCCAAAGAATTCCGTCCCGATACTGTTGTAATTTCAACGATTATTCCCATTTGCTCCCGATTGCTTCCATACCCGGGCAATTCTTTCCTATTCAACTGGGCAAATAATTCGGCCTCGACGTCAGACTGCATAATTGTATTTCTCCGCTTCCCGGTGCATGGGCAGATGCGTGGGCGTGACCGTTGCATCGTATTGGAAAAAGTGATGATGGGCTTCCTCAGGATAATCGAGACGCATCCAGAAAAAGTCCCGCAGCAGTTCAGCCCGAATATCCTGGGCGCGATTTTCTATCGCGGAATCGACGACGTCCCGGGCGACTTCGAGCAATTCTTCCAGGGAGTTGTACGTGGGTATGTTTGATAGGTCGAGTTCTTCAGGTTTGTAGAAACGTTCCCACAGTTGCTGTATCGCCGATTGGTCGCCGATATACGGAGCGATGCCTTTGCGGACCATTCGGCGAATGGCCTCCTGAAACTGGAAATCTACGGGGCCGCAAACGGCGACACGAAGATGAGACTGATCGTCATCAAACCCGACCGGAACGAGACCGGAGCGTTTTGCCACCTTCCCCGGGATCATCCGAACGGCATCGGAGTTCGTATCGGGATTCTTTAAATTTATAACCGGCAATCCGTATTGTTTGGCAAGTGCTGCGGTCACCTGATGTTCATCCACAAATCCCAGCCTGCGGAGCCATTCCCCGAGGCGTCCCTCCTGCATTTTCGTCTGCATTCTGACCGCCTCGTCCAGTTGCTGCCTTGTAACGAACGCCGTCTGCATAAGGATAGTTCCGATCTTCGGCCTTGGTATTTTTCTTTCCCTTTCGGCTTGCAGGCGATGCCATTTGTTGGTCAATTCGTTCTTGAAATATGAATACAGGCAGTCATCGCTGCAGAAAACGTGGTTTTCAAATTTCGGCGGGCGCCGTCGATTAAGAAAAAGACTGAATTCCGAACGTATTCGGGTGCATTCTTTCCAGTAACATTGGTATTTAGGCATATTGTCTCACCTGCCCTTCGTTCCTGTCTGCGCCGTGATTTTCCGTGTTTGCGTATTTCCCGAGGCTTAAGATAAGTTCCGCCTCTCCAATGGGCGCCTTCAGGCGTTTCACAATATCATCAAGCTTCATTCCCTTTCGTGCCAGCGTGAGCACCTGATGCCGCCGCTCGAGGGGAAGACCGGAATCACCGGAAGGGACACTTAACTCCATTATCCTTTCCTCCAGGTTCTCCATGGACGCCGAATGCTTTCGATGGGATTTCACCTGCATTTCGGCCATTTGTGACACTACGGCACAGACATCCATCAAATCCTTTTCCAGGCTCAGGATCCTTTGTGAAAATATCTTCCGTACCAACAGCGCCGGAACGAACCCGCAAAAAACCAGAATAAAAAACATGAAGAAATTCGACATACAGAACTCCCTGCAGCTGCAATTCGGATACTAATTCCCCATTTTGGATGTTGCTTCAATCGCCGCTTTAGTTTCGGCTTTTATGGTATCCAATGCCGGTTTGCTTAATTTAAGCTCCTCCGCTGCCGGCAGACTCTCAACTTTCAGGTCTTTATTCTTCTGAAATCCTATTTCCATGCATATCATGAGAGCGTTTGCCAGATTTACGATGCATGCCAGTTTGCGGAATCTGGGCGCAGTGATGGGATTATGATGGTAGCCTACAGCTTCGGCCAGCTGTGGGGGGAAATTCCATTTTCTTGCCAGCAGAGCGCCTACGTGTGCATGCGAAAATCCAAAAGTCATGAGCTCCGACTGATGAAAACTGGACAACCCCCTATAAACATCATTTGCAATTTCGTTATATCTGTCCCGGTAGTTTTGCATCAAGATGGGCTTTCCTATGTCGTGCATCAAACCGCATACGAGCGCCTCCTCGGGTTTCTCGTATTGAACCCGCTTGGATATGGCCCGCGCCGCGATAGCCGTTCCCCATGAATGATCCGAAAGTAATTTCGTACCAAGGCTTTTCGCGGATTGAAAAACATTTTCCACCGATGCCGCCATAATCACGGAAAAAACAGTATCGATTCCCAGAACGGAGACCGCGTGCGACACCGTTGAAACTTCACGCCTGAGCGCATACATCGCTGAATTCACGATACGGAGAATCTTGGCCGACAGCGCCTGGTCCTTAGCAATAAGAATTTGCAGCTCCCGGACCGATCCATTCGGATCATGCGCGATATCCATTGCGCGTGAAACGATATTCGGTAAAGGAGGAAGATCCTTAACTTTCGACACCAGTTCGTTGATATTCGGACTCGGCTGGCCCGCGGGTGAGCTGTCCATTTGTGTTTCCTCGTTGTGCATCATGATTTGTCCTATAATTAATTATTGTATATGCCGGGCTGCGGCCTCGGCGTTGACAAAATTACAGAAGTAATCCCGATAATGCCTTTTTTATCCCAGGGACCGGATTCGATCCGCAGTACTTTCAACCTCCAGGATCCGGACGCCGTAATTCCCGTCAACCATGACCACTTCCCCTTTTGCGATTGGTTTGTTGTTCACGATAACGGTCACCGGATCGTTGACGGATTTGTCCAGTTCAATGACCGACCCCGTACCAAGTTTGAATACGTCGCGAAGCTGCATTTCCGTTTGTCCGAAGGAAACGCGCACGGGGAGTTCTACGTCCAGAAGCAGATCAATATTCCAGTTACCCGAATCCTGCTGTTCATCCGCGGATTCGACGGCTGCTCCCTTCTTTTCACGTCCCGCACCGGAGTCGCCGTCTTTGCTGCCGACAACTTCCGCAGCCGCAACGCCGCCATCGTCTCTTACGCCATTTTCGATATTGTTTTCGTCCTTTTCCGTCACGTTGCATCCTCGCTGAAATGACACCGTCGTGGGACCGGACCCTTGGGTCCTTTGCCCGTCATGGTTCAATTTTATCCAGAATCTCAAACGCCTTTTTGCCGCGGCGCAACACTATTTTCCCGCTGTATTTTGGAATTCCTCCGGCGCACAAGAATACGGGATCCTCGACTCTTTCCTTAAGCTCTATGACATCGCCCACCGACACCTTCAACAAATCGTCCACTGTGAGAATGGAATTCCTGATTTCGCTGGTCAGGAGAATCGGAACCTGTTTCATAATATCCAGAATCCGTTTTTCTTCATTCCCATATGTCTTTTGTCTCCGGACATTCCACTGCTGATCGAACTTGCTCCGCAACTGTTTCAGAACACGGGAAGGAATGCAGATATTCATCGTTCCGGAATTGTCGCCGATTTTCAGCTCCAATTGAATCGCGATCACTGCCTCGCCGGGAGACACGATCTGAAACATCTGCGCCTTTGTCCCCTTGTCCTCAATGTAAAGATCAAGGTCGATTATAGGATTCCAGGCGGCGCGCAGATCCCTCATGGCAAGCCTGAGAACGCCTTCTATGATGTTCATTTCAATTTCGGTCAAATTCCTGTTATCCGTAGGAGCAAGCCCGGGACCGCCCAGAATCAGGTCAATCATGGGAAATACCACCGACGGATTCATTTCCAATGCAAGATTGTCGTCCAGGGGGCGCATCCCGATGCTGGAGAACATTGTCGGATCCGGAATCCCCTTCAGGAATGCGGAATAGGATTCCTGCTCCAGATTAACCAGTTTTACATCCACGAAATTCCTGAGATATGCCGACATGGAAGACGCAAAATTCCGGCCGAAATATTCATGCATCAGATGTACGGACCGCATCTGGTCCTGAGATATACGGTCCGCACGGTGAAAGTCATAGCTAATGACTTTTCGTTCGGACGGGCTCTTTTCCGCGGATACTTCCAGGTCTACATCCTCGGAAGACATCGCCGAAAACAGGGCATTGATTTCATCTTGAGATAGTACTTTGTCCATAACAATAAAGGTTACTGATCCTGTCCGTTCATCTTTTTAAGTTTCGTGCGCAGCCGCAGCATGGCTTTGGTATGCAGCTGGGACACGCGGGATTCATTCACACCGAGAACTTTCCCGATTTCTTTCATCGTAAGTTCATCAAAGTAGTAAAGCGAAACCACCAGCCGCTCTTTTTTGGGAAGGGTATCAATAGCCGTGCTGAGAATGCCCTGAATTTCCGACTTATGGAATACGAAAAACGGATCCATTTGAGGGGCATCCGGCACATATTTTACAAGCGGTTCGCCGCTTTTCTCTTCATCCTGCGAAGAAAGCTCCTGAAAGCTTCCCAGGTTCAAGCCTTTGATCTGGTCCACCAGTTCGTAGAACTCTTCCAGAGAGATTTCCATCTCTTCGCAGACTTCTTTGTCCGTAGCCGGACGGCCCAGTCGCTGCTCCAGTTCGCGGTAGACCTTTTCAAGATCCTTGCTTTTTTTGCGCAAAGAGCGAGGCGCCCAGTCCAGGTTCCTTAAACTGTCTAAAATTGCTCCTTTAATCCGAAGTTCTGCATATGTTTTGAATTTCACACCCCGGTTTGTATCGAACTTGTCAATAGCATCGAGCAATCCCAGCACACCGGCACTGACAAGATCGTTCAGTTCCACATGCGACGGCAGCTTGGTGGAGATACGCTGGGCGATGTACTTGATCTGCGGTAGATGTTCGAGGATCAGCTCATCACGTTCGGTATTCGATTGAACCGTTGATTCATACATTTTGGACTGACTAACCAATTCCTGCATTTTATTATCCTCTTACATGGGGCTGCGGTACTGAATGCAGTCCTGATGGCTATTCAAAAAGCATTGTTATGTCCCCCCTAAAGAGGATCGGGGGACGTATTCTCAATTAATCCAATCATTCAGCAGTTTTTCCCAAACAAGTCCTCCCTCAAACCGTTCCGGGTGTTCCTGCTGCCCTAAACGCCGGGCCAAATTCCGGAAACACCTGCTTGACGAAGCGTTCGGATAACGGTGTGTTACGAGCATCTGGCTTCGGACGGCCTGCGGCACATGGGAATCGCGGTCCACATGTCCGAGATAATCCACTTCCCGGTTTAGAAATCTCTTGACGACCGAATTTATCTGGCAATAAACCTCGTGCGCGTCATCCGCACTCTCGACGGAATTAATAAGAACTTGTATCTTCTTTTGAGTATCTTCAGCCAGTATTATTTTGATCACGGCGTATGCGTCGACGATTGCCGTCGGTTCCGGAGCGCTGACGACAATAACCTCCTGGGCCGCCAACAGAAAGTGAATGACGTTTCGCGAGATGCCTGCAGCGGTGTCTATGATGAAATAATCCGTGTCGACATCCAGGTTGGAAAAGCATTTCACAAGATGATTTCTTTGGGCCGACGTCAGTTCCGACATGCGTTGAAGCCCCGAACTTGCCGGGATGATTCGAATGCCCTTCGGACCCTGGACCATAATTTCCGTCAGGGACTTGTTTCCGAACAGTACGTGCCCGAGATGGTATCGCGGAGTCAATCCGAGCAATACGTCGATATTCGCAAGACCGAAATCCGCATCCAGCACGACAACCTTATTGCCCAGTTCGGAAAGGCTGACCGCGAGATTCGCCACTACGTTTGTCTTCCCTACGCCGCCTTTGCCGCTGGTTACGGCCACAATCTTGGGACCTGCGGCGTCGAGTTTCAAAACGGATCCCTCGGATGAAGCAAGCCCGGAAGCTTGCGATTTCGGACTCTGTTGTCCGGTTGCACTGTGATGTCTGTTGAAATCAGGCTTCATAATTATTCCTTAAATGCAACGTTGTTTCGGTTAAGTACTAAATCCATAATGCATTCTCCCGTTACCGTATGAAGGTCGTCCGGTACTCGTTGGCCGTCGCTGTAATAGGAGCATGATTTCTGCGTGCGGATAATTTCGTTCAATATCGGTCCCGCCGTCGTTGTTTCATCCAGTTTGGTAAACAACAGATGATCCGGCCCGCAGATTTCGAAATTATCCATCACTGTGCGGAGGTCCCGCTTTTTGGTGGCGGCACTCAGAACCAGGTGGCGCTCGATGTCCCTGGATTTTCTTAAGTATTCAGCTAGAGCGTGCATTGCACCCAGATCCCGGGGGCTGCGTCCGGCAGTATCGATGAGGATATAATCGCGCTGTTTGTGTTCTTCTATCGTGTGAACCAGGTCGGGCACCTGGTCGACAAATCGAAAAGGTATCCCCATCAGACCTGCATAAGTCCGCAGCTGATCGATAGCCCCTATCCGGTACCCGTCCGTTGTCACAAGCAGGACATTTTTTTTCTTCTTCAAAGCCAGATGCGCTGCGAGTTTGGCGATAGAAGTGGTTTTGCCTACCCCTGTCGGACCGACAAAAGCCACGACTCTTTTCCCGGGCATCCCGTCCCGATCCGGTATTGCTGGAATCATTGAGAGCGCCGCCTGGGCAAGTGAGCGAATCAATGCACTGCGGCTCCGCCGTTGTCCCGGTGTCAGCCCTTCCCATGCAACGGACATCAGCTTTTCAGCAAGCGCAGCGTCCACGCCGCTGTCGATTATGTCGCGGCAAAGGCAGCTTGCAACCCTTCCTTTAAAAAGTGGTTTCCCATTTCCTTCCGTTTCCATTGATGGCGTCAGGTCGGGAGGGGAAAGAACTCTTTCAATACCTTGGCGTTTCCGGGATAGAGCCGAATATTTTTCCGCAAGCTTTGCGGGAGAGTAGGTTCCCGACTGGACAACTCCCAGCAATTCTTCCGGAGATTTCGCATCATGATGAAGCGAACTTTTTTCATGATTTCCACAGGGATCCTTTTCGTAAAAAACATCGACGGCGTCCGTATCATCACAGGCAGCTACCACTTCAAATCCGGATGAATGTCCCCAAACACCCGATCTATGGGGAACTTCCTTTGTAGAAAGCAGAACGGCGTCCGAACCCAGCTGGGCTTTGATTTCCTTGAACGCGTCCGCCATGGTTTTGGTATAGAAGGTTTTTATCTTCATCCTAGGTCACCATCCCCAGAGAGAGTATCCGAATGCTGTGTGGGACTTCCCCGTGAGACAGAATGGCCGCATTCGGCAAGAACCTCTCCAGCAGCTGCCTTAAATAAATCCGGATATTGGGAGAACAGAGAACAACCGGATTTCCGGAAGACCCCGGCGTGTCTAAAACGGTCCGGAAACGGTTCATGATGTCTTTAGCCTGTTGCGGTTCCAGCGCAAGGTAGGATCCCTGTTCTGAATTCACCACCGCATCCTGTATGTTCTTCTCAAGGTCGGGGCTGACCGTAAACACCTGGAGATCCCCGTCTTCGGTCTGGTAAGGTTTACAGATGGACCGGCCCAGTGTCTGTCGACAGTATTCCGTAAGCAGGGCCGTATTTTTTGTGTAGGTGCCGAAATCCGCGAGCGTTTCCAGGATTGTCACGGTATCCCGGATGCTGACCCTTTCTTTCAAAAGGTTCTGCAGTACCTTTTGAACGTCTCCGACCGACAGGACCTTGGGCACCAGTTCCTCCACAACCTTTGGATGGGTTTCGGAAACCATATCCAGCAGGTTTTTTGTCTCCTGTCGGCCGAGAAGCTCGTATGCATGGGACTTGATAATTTCCGTCAGATGCGTTGCCAATACCGTTGCCGGATCTACAAGCGTATAGCCGGCGGCCTGTGCCTTTTCCCTTTCCTGTATTTTAATCCATTTTGCCTGCAGTCCGAACGCGGGCTCCACCGTCTCCAGACCTGGAATATCTTCATGGGCGGTTCCGGGGTTGATGGCCAGGAGGTGGTCTTGTACCAGATCTCCACGCGCAATCTGCACACCCTTCAATAAAATTGCATACTGTTTGGGGTTCAACTGCAGGTTGTCCGTAATATGCACCGGCGGAACGATCAATCCCATTTCAAGCGCGATCTGGCGACGAATGGATTTTATTCGTTCAAGGAAATCCCCACCCTGGCTCGCGTCTACGTACCGAATCAGCCCGTATCCCATTTCTATTCCGAGCAGATCCACTTTGAGCAGCCCTTCGATCCTGTCTTTCGGCTTCTCCGCGGCATCCTTTTCCGACTTGGCCTTTTCAAGCACCAGCGCTTCCTCTTTCAGCTTTTTTCTTCTCAGGTAAGCCAGGATTCCGGTCATGGATCCGAGGAGGAAAAACGGAAACGTCGGAAGCCCCGGGATCATCCCGAAAATGAAGAGAAAACCGGATCCGATGGCAACGGGAACAGGATTGTTGAACAGTTGGGTCGCGACCTCTTCCCCGAGATTCGTTTCCGATGCGGCGCGCGTCGTGATAATGCCGCCGGCAACCGATATCAACAGCGACGGAATAGCCGTCACCAGACCATCACCGATTGTAAGGACCGTGAACCGCTTCGCGGCGTCCGCAAGCTCCATATCGAACTGGAGAACGCCGATCAAAAATCCTCCGATAATATTGATGGTCAGGATTATTATGCTCGCGATGGCGTCGCGGGCGGTGAAACGAATGGCCCCGTCCATGGCTCCGTAAAATTCTGATTCCTTACCGATCTGAGCCCTGCGTTCACGCGCTTCGGATTCGTTAATTATTCCGGCGTTCATGTCCGCATCTATCGCCATTTGTTTTCCAGGCATCGCGTCCAGGGTAAACCGGGCGGTGACTTCCGAAATGCGTGTGGCGCCATGGTTGATTACGATATATTGGATTGCTATAAGAACGAGAAATACGATAATACCGACGAAATAGTTGCCCCCGACTACAAATTGCCCGAATGACTGGATGACCTTACCCGCGGCATCCTCTCCCCCTGAACCACGGAGCAAAATGAGTCGGGTGGAGGCTATATTCAAAGAAAGGCGGAACAATGTGATTATGAGAAGAAGCGAAGGAAACACGGAAAAACTGACCGGTTGCTTGATATACATCGATACCAGCAAAATGATAATGGAGCATGTAATATTAAGGCTGATCAGGAGATCCATGATCATGGTGGGCATGGGCATAACCATGACAAGCAGGATCCCCATTACGCCGACGGGGATAACCAGGTGGAGTTTTCCGAAGGCTTTTGTTAGGTTGGTAAGTGCGGCTGTTGATTCAACACTCATTTTCTTCTGTGAATCTCCTGATCCCATTTCTTTCGCTCGGGTGAATGAAAATGCAATTTGCATTCCACTCGGGTAGTCCAAAGCATCTTTTCTTGGCGGGATGTTTCTTACAAGGCGCGTTGTTATCGATGCAATATTGTTTTCGCCTTGTAAATATAGGCAAGTATTTCAGCTACAGCCCTGTAGAGATGTGCCGGGATATATTCTCCAATCTCAACCGATTTATATAAGGCCTGGGCCAGCGGCTTGTTTTCCACCTGCGGAATTCCGTGCTGCAGTGCCAACTCTTTTATTTTCTGCGCCAAAAATCCGACACCCTTGGCAATAACCTTGGGAGCTTCCATGGAATCCATCTTATAGGATAGGGCAACGGCATAATGCGTCGGGTTGGTGATAATTACATCCGCATTCGGCACCTCCGCCATCATGCGCCTCCTGGCCATCTGGCGCTGAATCCGGCGGATGCGTCCTTTTGTGGTCGGATCTCCTTCCATCTCCTTGTATTCTTCCTTAACTTCCTTTTTGCTCATCTTCATCTGTTCTTTGAAGCGGTATTTCTGGAAGCAGTAATCGGCAATGGCAACCAGCACCATCAAAAAGGCGATCCGGATCAAAACGTTGAAACTGATGGAAGCAATCCAGTAGAGAATCTTCTCATGATTCATCAATACCAGTCGGGGGTACAGAGCGAGGTGGTTCGCAATTACCTTGTAGGTAATAATGGAAACCATAGTAACAACGACCAGGCTTTTAAGAAGTTCGACAAGCCCGTTCTTCGAAAATATCTTCTTTATTCCGTTCTTGGGACTGAGCTTCTCCGGTTTTAGCTTCAGGGAATGGGTTGAAAATACCAGCCCTCCCTGCAAAACATTAGAGAAAACGGAAATACCGAGGACTCCAACCAGAATAGGAACCAGAACAGCGGCTGTTCGAACCGTGATGCCCTGAGTTAGGTTCGTAACATAAGACAGGCTGATTTCACCGGGCACGCGCAGGTTAAGCAGGTAATACATCTCATTCTGAAGAGTATGGAAGAAATCCTTACCGAAGTAGTAGAGCATTAAAACAACCCCCATCAGCACGGCAGCGGCGGGAACTTCGCGACTTCTGGTGATCTGGCCTTTTTCGCGTGCTTTTTTTAGCTTTCTTCTGGTGGGTTGTTCTGTTTTTTTATCTGTTCCGCCAGGCATACAGGCGTCCTAACTCATTGTATGAACGAGCGTAAATATGGTTTTATAAAGCGAAGAGAAAACGCTTTCCAAATAACGCGGGATGAAATACATGGAAATGCATAAGCAGCTGAAACCGACCAACAGTTTCAACGGCAAACCCAGTATCAGAATGTGCAACTGCGGCGCCGACCGCCCGATAATGCCTACGACGATATCGGTTATTATGGTAACGACTATCACAGGTCCGGCGATTCTCAAGCCTATGACAAACATTTGTGACGAAAGATTGACGATATGCTCCACCAGGGATGCATGAACCTGAATTCCTCCGACAGGCATGATATGAAAGCTTTCGCTCACGGCCTTTAGAAACCAGTGGTGTCCGTTAAGAAGAAGGAAGAAAAGTATACCGATATAATTATGAATGAACGAAAATACCGAAGATTCCACGTTGGTCTGCGGATCTATCAGCTTTATCAGCGAAAAGCCCATCTGGAGGGATATCAACTGTCCGGCGTACTGCATTCCCGCGAATACCAGGTTGGCGGCAAGGCCCAGTATAAGTCCGGAAACGATTTCCCCTATAAAGATCAGGGTAATATCGGTCAGGCCGAGTCCTGCAGGGACGAAATCGATCGGCAGAAGATGCGTCAGCAGTAAAGACGTTACGAGCGCGAAGGCAACCCGAACCTGGTACGGGATTGACGGGCTGCCGAAAAATGGGGCGAATACCACGATTCCGGATATCCGCAACAGGACGATCACAAAGCGGAGAATTTCAGTTGAAGAAAAAATTATGGCGGGCATTGTTCAGTGAATCGCGACCCGCACCTGAATCAGGGGCCGCATTTCTCACAGGATTTCGGTAAGCAAAACAGGTCCGTATCGGCGCATGGTATCCATCAATATACATAGCGTCCAAGTTGACTGAAAAGCTGTGCCGTAAACGACAGCAGGACATTCATCATCCAGGGAAGCGCCAGAAGGAAAACCACCAGAACCGCGATAATTCTGGGCACAAAAGACATCGTCATATCCTGAATGGATGTTACGACCTGCGTAATGCTGACGACGAGACCGACAACCAGAGCAGTGACAAGCAGCGGACCGCTGACCATCAGAGTAATCTGCAGCGTATCTTTCGCCAGCTTCAGAATCATGGCCTGATTCATAAAAAGGATCTCCTAAATAATCTAATAGAAGCTTTTGACGAGCGAACCGATAACCAGATTCCATCCGTCCACCATTACAAACAGTAATATTTTAAAAGGCGTGGAAATCATTATCGGCGGCAGTTGCATCATGCCCATAGACAATAGAACCGATGCAGTAACCATATCGATAACCAAAAACGGAAGAAAAATTGCGAATCCGATCTGAAAAGCCGATTTCAGCTCTGAAATCATATAACTGGGAATCACGACTCTCATCGGGAGATCCTGTTTATCGTGCGGCTTCGGCAGCTTTGCGATATTCAGAAAAAGAGCGATATCCTTTTCCCTTGTATATTTAAGCATGAATTCGCGCAGCGGTTTGCAGGCGTGATCCAGCGCCTGCATCTCCGTTATTTCCCCGTTCAGCATCGGCTGCAGGGCCTCCTGGTTTACACGTTCGATAACCGGTTGCATAATGAAAAAGGTAAGAAATAGTGAAAGACCTACCAGAACCTGATTCGGAGGCATCGTTTGAGTTCCGAGCGCCTGCCTGAGAAAATGAGCCACTATTATCAGGCGTGTGAATGATGTAACGGAAATCAGTATGGCCGGGATAAAGGTCAACAGCGTCAGAAGAAGCAGTATCCGGATGGGAGTGGTCAGCCCTTCCTGGTCGCCGCCGCCGATGCGCAGTTCCACCCCCGAAAAATCGTCCCCTGCCGCGAACACCGGGTGTGCAGCCGCAATGGAAAAAACAATTCCGGCAATCAGGAGCAACTTAAGCACTTTGAGTTTTCGCACTCCCGCAGACCTCTTTTCGTTATCGGTGGTTCTGGATATGATCGCCTCAAAAACCCTGCGAATCTTCTTTCCGGCAGGTATTTCAATGCCTTGATTACAATGGGATTAACGTTCCAGCGCCTCTCTCAGCAAACGCATTTTAGTCCGAATGTCTTCAGGCAGGGGGTTCCCGGGGTTCGGAACAGGACGCTTTTTCTCAAACTCAAACAGATTTTTGAAAGAATTGCCCGATCCGTTTTTCCTCTGGGAGGGCCGGGGAGGTTCATTGATTTCAGGCGTCAATGGGGTCGATCCCGAAATTGTAGTCAGGAGATTTATACCATGCTGTGTATTCCCAATAAGAAAGCGTTGATCGGCAACCTGAATCAAAGCAATCGAGCGCCGGTCTCCCATGGACAATGTCTCGAGTATTTTCAGATTCTGTTCGGAAGGTGCTTTTTGAAAATATTGAGGAAAATACTTCCTTGCGCCGAAGTAAAGGGCGACCATCAGGCAGAGCACAAGGCCCAGGCCGCCGACAGTTCTGAGAAGAGGAAACTGAAAAGAATCATCGGAGGTTTCAGATACCGGGGTTTCTTGAGGCTGCTCCTGGAACGGCATTTCCATTGTTGTGGATTCGCCGGTCTCGATTTTACCGGTGCTTTCCTGAGAGTCATCCGCCGGCAGAATGCATGCAAATACCGCGATCATAATCGAAACCATAAAAACTGACCTGAATGCCTTCATAATCATTACCAATCCCTTAAAGATTCACGTTGAAATCCGTTAGACGCACGCCTGTGGCGCCCTCCAGTTCGAGCACTTCGCCGCCGGCAATCAGCCGGTTATTCACAAGTATATCGACGTTTTCCCCTGCGGATTTCGGCAGTTCAAGGATGGAACTCTGCCGAAGCTGAAGAATATCTTTTATTTTCATATTGCAGCTGGCCAATTGAACGGTTATCCGTATCGGCACATCCAAAAAATCTTTTGCTTCTTCCATTGCTGGATTCATGCCGTTTGTTTTGGCACTTTTTTCGGATTCCGACATTCCATCCCTCCGAAACTTATTCGAAAATTCCATCATTATTGATAATCAGGCGGCAGGCATTCATTCGGCTTTATTCCTGAGGCTCCTTTCTCCATTCCGCAACCGCTGTGAATCACCGACAAATTCTCTGACAACCTCGCAGCCGATTTTACGACCGGATGGAAAGGCAGGATTCCTCGCCTCATCCGGGCACTGCCTAAAGTTGGACCACGAAATCAACGATGTAGACCTCAACAACTTCAATGTCCGGTGTTATCGCATTTACTCTCGTTTTGATCTGTTCGCGGAGTTTTTCTTTGCCCTGGGGTGTCAGTATCTGTTCCGCTGTTTTCGAGCTGAGCAGTGTAATAATGGAATCTCTCATGGCCGCGGTGGTCATTCCGATTTTTTCCTCATCAGGTTCTTCCGCCAAACCCAGTTGAAAGGATGTCTTTACAAATCGCACCTCATCTTTGTCGGCCAGATTTACCAGAAAAGGATCCAGCGCCAGCGCAGCCTTGACGGCCTTTCGTTTTTCAGGCTGGGTTTCTTCATCCTGCTGTTGTTCGACAGTCGGTCCATTTTCGGATGCCACACGGTTTTCCATAAAATACGGAAGCCCAAAAACCAAAATAGCGGCTACGACTAGAATCTGAAGCGCGATAATAATCCACAGTTTCTTCATGTCACTCTTACCGGTCGTTCCCTTCTTATTTTCAATAACGGGGTTGCCGTCAACTTTCTGTTTGTTTTCCGCAGCCTGCCTGTTTTTTTCCTCCGGCGTGGCCATTATCTAAATCCTCCCAATATGCGTAACCTGCCTTACGGGAAATGAATGGATGCAACTCATATGCCACTTGCGCGGAAATTAGTTTTACGGGGATGCTTTCTCCACTAATGGACGCGGCATAAAAAGGATTAACCTTTTTATGCGCTGCCTTTGAGATTGTTATTTCTTCCCTTTCCCGAACAACTTCAGCTCGGGAACTGGGAGTGTGCGGATCTATACCTATGATTATAAAATACTTATCGAATGTCTGCCAAACGGCTAACACTGTATTTACAAAAATCCGTTACAATTTGCGGGAATGAGAGTCCTTTTCCCGAGGCATGGCGTTTTTAGAAAAAGAGATGAAAATTCAGAGATTAAATTATTCCAGAGGAGGGGAAATTTGAGGAAGGACTGGATTTTTGTGTCAAACCGTCTTAAGCATTTGACAAAATCCTGACTATTTCATCGGAAGATCCGTTGTCGTCGTTGAAACAGACCCGGTTTTTCCCGGATCTTTTGGCTCTGTACAATGCATCGTCCGCTCGCCTGATTATGTTTTGCGCATCCAGGCAATCGAATGTTGTGCAGGAAGTGATTCCAATGCTTATCGTGATATGCGCCTTGCCGGAAGGAAGAGAAAATTCATGCGACATGAAATTGGACCGAAGGTTTTCAGCGGCGCGATAAGCACCGGCACCGTTGGTTCTTGGCAGAAGAACGGTAAATTCCTCCCCACCGTATCGGGCTATAAAGTCCGATTTTCTCAGGGATTGCCGA
The DNA here is from genome assembly GCA_964586015.1 of uncultured Acidobacteriota bacterium. Lineage (GTDB taxonomy): Bacteria > Acidobacteriota > UBA6911 > UBA6911 > UBA6911 > UBA6911. Next base: position 31,130 of record CAZPHK010000013.1, read on the forward strand.
AGCAGCTTTCCTGTCTGCTGTAGAACATCATCGCCCGCCTGATGGCCAAACCGGTCATTGATAGATTTAAAATCATCAATATCGATCATAAAACAGCTGAAAACTTCTCCATAGCGCCTGGCTCTGGTAATTTCCATTTCAAGCTGTTCCAGGAGTCTCCTTTTGTTGTAAAGACCGGTGGATTCATCGGTATGCGCCAACTGCCTCAATTTCTCATTCAATTGGGACAGGCGCTGATCGTGGTCCTTCAACCGGGCATTAGCGGATGCAAGCTCCTGTCTTGTCAGGATATTATCCAGCGAGGCGGACAGATGCGTCGCCACGATGGTTCCGAGGTGGAATTCGATCTCGTCCAGGCGATTGGGAAGGCTGGAGGTTATTTCCAGGCAGCCGATCACCTTTCCCTTTACCAGAAAAGGGATAATAAGGACCGATCTCGGAAGACTTCCGGTATTCGCCCGGAACCATTCCCGCTTTTTGCCGGACGCCTGTGTGTCCGGTATCCACAAATGCGTCCCCGATTTCAGAACACTGCCGGCCATACCGTGTGAAAGCGGCACGTAACTTTCCATCTCCGGAATCTGCGCACCTGAAAGACACAGTCTTCGATAATGCGATTCTTCGATTATGCACAGCCGTACCGGTTCATCGTGGAAGCATTCCCGAAAGTACTCACGAAGAAAACCTTGAAGCTGGTCAATGCTCTTCGCCGAACCCATTAAACCGGACAGGTTATTTATAGCCAGGAGCCGGCGATAGAGCTCTATCGCCCGCTCCTGTGGAGGTACCGTCTGCTCGAGCAGATCAAGGAGGTTCTTGCCCTGTGTTATGGGTGTTGCCGCGATTGCCATAGGATTCCCTCTATTTCATGACGGTAATATCCGTCATCCCTTTTTAATTTTTCGGCATAGGGTAATTCCTATTTTTCCGGTTATAAACTATCGCTTGATGTTGATCGATTCCTGATACAGCTCATCCGTTGTGGTTATGATTCTTGTGTTGGCCTGATAAGCTCTTTGAGCCGCGATCAGATTGACAAATTCCTGCGCCATATCGACATTGGATTGTTCCAGCGAGGCACCGGATACGGTACCTCTGCCCCCGGTACCGGCGGCCCCGATGGAAGGCTCCCCGGAACTCGGGAATGCGATGAAGGTGCTTCCCTTATACTTCTGCAATCCCTGAATATTAGGAAAATCCGCCAATGCCAGCTGCGCCAGGGTAACCGACTGTCCCGTATCCGACTTACCCACTATCACCCCGCTGCTGTCAATGGTTATATCCACCAGTACGCTGGCGCCATTTCCATCCTGGGTGGTTGTTGAAACACCGGATTCACGGCCAAAATTGGTTAGAAGGCCGTTGTCGTCGGCATCATATAAACCAAGGGTAACAGCCATATCGGAAGCCCCGTTCGCCAGCCCGTTAATGTTAAGGGAAGGATTCACGGCCGGCGCAACCAGATTCGCATCGCTGTCAAAGGTCAGGTCGCCGTTTCCAACAACTACCGGCGGATCCCCTGCAGCGCCTCCCGTATCGATTGCCGGAATTGTTGCCTCCCAGCTCCAGTTGAGCGCGGCGGTATTCGTATATTCCACCGTCACGGCATGCGCCTCTCCCAGGGAATCATAGACCTGTACCGTGGTTGCATAGGTATCCCCGATCTGTGTTCCCGCATCAAGATTTGCCAGTATTTCAAGACTGCTCGTCGCGTTGGCCGGAATGAGCTGCCCTTTTTGTATCTCAATCGGCTCCAATGCCCCGGAACTGTTCACTTGTCCATCCACCGCCATATAGCCCAGTATCTGGAATCCGTCCGCATGTACCAGCCCGCCGTCCTGGTTCCACTCAAACTTCCCCGATCGCGTGAAACCCATGCCTCCCTCTGTTAATACGACAAAAAAACCGTTCTGGTTAATGGCCGCATCGGTCGAGTTCCCGGTGCTGATTACCGTACCCTGAGACGTCATTCTTGATATACCGCTTAACGTGCTGCCGAGTCCGACGGAAATGGGATTTCCCGTTTCGCTTGTCCCCTGGACACCGGCCAGCAGTTCACTGAAATTCGCCTTGCTGGCCTTGAAACCAACGGTATTCATATTGGCTAGGTTGTCTCCAATAACATTAATGGCCATGCTGTTGTTGTTGAGACCGGTCAAAGCAGTGTAAAAAGAGGTTAAAGACATTGTTTTCTCCTGGCCCGGATTTACGGGGTTTTAATGTTATTCCGTTGGAATGATTGAAGGTTCTACATCCGGTTGATTTTTAGTCTCCTGCATTTTCATCGCCCGCGCCTTCCAAAGCGCTCGTCAGCTCAGCAATGCCGTTGTTGATGGAAATAAGTTGTTCCAGTGAACTGAAGGTCGCCAGTTGAGCAAGGAACTGCTGATTATCCACCGGATTCATTGGATCCTGATTTTGGAGCTGTGCGACCAGAAGTGTTAAAAACTCGTCTTTACTGATATCCGAGCTGGATTGATTCTCGGATTCGTTGCCTGGAAATTGAGCCCCCAGCTGCGAAGCTTCACTCACGTAACTCATTTATTATATCCTTTAACTCGTCTATGTTTTAAACGCCGGCGTGCGACAAAACGGGATCGCTTCGCCTGACCGACCCGAACAAACGTTCAAGTCAACAGGCTGTTTTGTTGCACATTCCGTGCCAAACATCATGACGTAAAGAGAAAACATGTATTTCTTTTACTATCAACACTTAACTCCGTGTACCATCCGGTTTTCATTGTTGTGTGCTTCGTGCAAAAATTGCCTATGGGAAAATTATGCAACGGTATGAAACCGCACGTCCGGGATGTAAACAGCCGCATCGTCGTTGTCGCGGACTGAATCTTCAGGAGGATTCCCATTTCTGTCGAAATTCCGCCGCGCGCCTTTTTCGTACTGTCCCGAATTGGAATTTCCGGATTTAGAGAAATGTCCGGTGTTCGACTGGTGATCGAAGAAATCCTGAAGCATTACCTGAATACGGTCCACCTTCAGGCCTAATTCCTGAAGGTTATGCTGCAGAATGTGCAGGTTGTTTTCCAGTATGCTCTTGACGCTTCCGGTCTCGGCCGAGATACGTACGGCCATCCCCCTGGCTGTGGACTCGGCCCTTATCTCCATATGGCCGAACTCATCCGGCTGCAGCCTTATCCGGATTGTATCCCCGCCATCCCGGATCATGAAATGAATCCGCTCGGTTACCTGGGATAAAAATTCATTGGATTGCGGCGCGACCGGTCTTGCCGTGTTCGTTGCTACAGGAGCATTGGATCCCGACACATGAACCGAACCTGCCGAAAAATGAGCCGAAAACTCATTTTGAAAGCTTTTAACCTGAATCGATTCCCTTCCCGCAGCGGTTTGAGAAATATTCCCGTTAACCTGAAACGTTTTTGCAGCGGCCGTCTGCCCGGAATTGTCTCCGGATTCTTCACGGTTCCCGTCCGACGGCCTATTTTCAACTGATGTTTTTGTCGATGTTTCCTCTCCGGCGAAATCGGACATCCGGACGAAACCGTTTCTCTCGGCGGCATCCTGACGGTATAACGGATCCGCTACGGGCATTTGTTTTTCCCCGGCGGTTCCGGATTCCAACGGACTCGTTACTTTGTTTCCGTACCCCGTATTCAATGCCTGAATTTCCCGCTTATGGCCGCCCCTTCCCTCGGATGCATCCAAGTCCTCACGAAGATCGAAGAACGAAGTATCTGATTCTGTATTTCGGGAAATTCCGGCTTCGGTTCCTCCGATTCCCGAGGATTTGGAAGACGCGGCAAAAGATTCCTCATGTGCGGTTCGACTCGAAGTAAAATCCGATCCCTTAAAATTCTTTTGAATTCTTCCCGATCCGTCTGAAGCAGGAATTTCCTCAGCAGGTTTGCTTCCCGGCTTCGAATTCGCCGCCTTTTGTCCTTTTGCGGTCCAGCCCGCAGAAAGGTCCGGCGTACGGTTATCGTGCAGTTTGGCGTCGGCATCGGTTCGAGTATCGGCCGTTCCCGAAACCACACCCGGCTCCTCCCCTTTCTGAAGAGAATTTGCCGTCTTCCCGTCCGTGCTGTTCGGAGTGTTTGTATGCGTCTCTTTAGAAGCGGAAACATCCGACTTGTTTTTTTCGTCGCCTTCTGTTTTATCCCGGGCGGATTTCTCAAACTTACCAGTGGAATTATCCGATTTTTCAGTTTCCGTACCGCGTGTTATACCGGAAGCGCCGTCCTTCATCCCCGCTCCGGAGCATTCGCGCTTGTCACCTGCATCCTTTCCGGAATCGACGCCCGTCCTCTGATCCCGAGTATCCCGGGCGGCGACTGTGGAGTCAATCTCATGAGCGCTCGTTTTGGACATGGATCCGGGTTTATCGTCGCCGGATTCATCGCAACCGGAACGGGAATATCCGCCGCCGACGTCGCCTTTTTCATCACTCTGATTCAGAATCTTATTCATCTGAATCGAAAATAAACCCATCCCGTCGGGGCCGGTCTGTACTGCCGATTTAGCGGGCGCGTTTCCTCGGCTCGGAGACACATTCATCGGAAGATTAACTTTCATAGGACATGCACCTTTTTATGATATTTGTTGCGGCAGGGATTGCCGCTTCACTGCGTACCTCGTCGCAACCCATTCCTCAACTTCCTTCTGTTCTTTTTTATCCTGGGCGATGCTGAATTCTTTTTCCCGTTTCTTTCTCAGGGTGGAGATCAACTTTCTGTCTTTAACGGCTCTTATAACAACTTCTTTCTGCTTCTGAATCTCGGCGTTCAGTTTCATCAGTTGTTTTTCGTTTTCTTCAATCTCATGGGCCATCCTGTTGATATACAGCCGGAACCATTCGAGATCTCCGGCCTCGGGATTTTCGGCCTGTTTGAGGTATAGTTGCAGCATCGTTTCGCGTCGTTTCCGCTCGAGTGTATCCCTGTGTTGAAGCGCGAGCTGGTAGGAATAGGTGAGTCTCAACAGTACATCCCGCTCTTTCTGTTCGATATCCTCCCTGTATTTCAGCAGGAATTCGAGGCTGAACCGGAATTTCGCCAAGGCATCAATCCTTTGTCATCTCTTCCAGAGATGTGAATGCATTCTCGATATTCTCCCGTTCATCGCTCCTTTGAACGAGATAAGAATTTATGCAATCGATCTTTTCCAATGCCACGTCTATCTTCGGGTTGCTGCCTTTTGCATAAGCGCCTATATTGATCATGTCCTCGGCTTTATTGTAGGTTGCGAGCCATTCACGGATTTTCCCGGCCCTCTGGAGATATGCCGGAGTGACCAGTTCCGGCATCAGACGGCTTATGCTGGACAATACATCGATACATGGATAATGGTTCTTCCAGGCCAGCTCGCGGTTCAGCACAATATGACCGTCGAGAAGAGAGCGGACGGCATCGGATACCGGCTCCGACATGTCATCCCCTTCAACCAGGACGGTGTAAAATCCGGTAATACTTCCGCCGGACATGAAGTTGCCGGCCCTCTCCAGCAATTTCGGGAGCAATGAGAAAACCGAGGGGGTATATCCCTTCGACGCGGGAGGTTCTCCCGCAGCCAGTCCGACTTCCCGCTGGGCCATTGCAAATCGCGTCACAGAATCCATTACCAGAAGCACGCTTTTCCCCTGATCGCGGAAATATTCGGCTATTGTGGTTGCGGCCAGTGCCGCTCGAATCCGAAGAAGCGGAGGCTGATCGGAGGTTGATACGACGACAACGGACCTTTTCAGGCCCTCCTCACCCAGGTCTTTTTCAATGAAACCGCGAACCTCCCTGCCACGCTCGCCGACAAGGCCTATAACAATGATGTCGGCCGAAGTGTATCGGGCCATCATCCCCAACAGGGTGCTTTTACCAACGCCGCTGCCTCCGAAGATACCGATGCGCTGCCCCTTCCCGCAAGTCAACAGCCCGTCGATCGACCGAACGCCCGTTCCCAGAGGTTCATCGATGTTTTTGCGTTCGAGTGGATTTGTCTCCAGCGGATGGATCGGATAAGATTTTGAAGTTTCAATCCTGCCTTTATCGTCGATCGGCTCCCCAAGAGCGTTTACTACCCTGCCGAGGAGTGAATCGGAGACAGGCAGGGTCGCTTTGGCCTTTCGGCGGTAAATCCTGTCTCCGAGCTTAACGCCGTCCACTTTGTACAGAGGCATGGTAATAACGTAATTGTCGCGAAATCCGATTACTTCCGCGGGAATACCGCCGCCGGAAGATCGATTGGCGGTAATTTCGCACAGTTCTCCGACTGAAACCGGCGGACCGACAGATTCCACGACAAGCCCGACAGCCCGTTTAACGGTACCGATTGTCTTTATCGGGTCGCATTTTTCAAGTTTATGAAAATATTTCTCAAGGTTGAGGTCCTGCATGGCCATATAACTATTTCATATCACCGAAGAAAGCCTCTTCCACTTCGCTGAATTCCTCTCCTATGCGCGCGTCAATGTCGCCGCAGCTTGTCTCCACCAGGCATCCTCCCTGTTCGATGGAATTATCGGACTGGAGGATAACATCACGGCCCTCGGCATTCGCCAATGCATCGTTCTGTTCCCTCATAAATTTGTAATCCACAGGATTGAGCCGCACCGTAACGGAAGCTTTTTCTGTAACGCGGGAAAGCGCGACACGAACGAGCGTCTGAATAATGCTCCGATTCGCCTTAATTTCACGACCGACAATTTTTTTTGCTATCTCTATGGCCAGCCTGACGACTTCTTTTTCCGTCCTGGAATACAGGTAAGATTTCACTCGGCTGATTTCCTCGATGGAATCCGCGTACCTTTTCATAAAGGATTCAATTTTCTTTTCCGCCTCTTCCCTCGCGGTGATTTCGCCCTGCTGAAACCCTTTTTGATAGGCCTCCCTTTCCAGCTTTTCCGTATCGATCTCCGGAACAACCGTCGTTTCTTCCGGAGAAGCAGCCTCCGGAGCAGCGGCCCGTACGCCGGGGAAATCCCCCGTCTGCTCCAATTCGATACTTGGGGAGTAATTGTGAAAATCTTCCTTGAAGAGAAGGTGCTGAATACCGAGTGCGCGTTTTGTGCCCTGCTTGATAAGTCTCGATGTCATGAGTCCAGGCTTGCTGAATTTAACGGTTTATAAAAGTCTCGAAAATCCGAAGATTCCGTTTCAGTCACGATAAACGGAATTTCCGCGCCGCAGCGGGATTATGTAATGTATTCGTCGCCGCTGCCCCCCTTAAGGCTGATAACGCCGCTTTCGTCGAGCTTCCGGATAATGCTGACAATCTGTTGCTGGGATGTTTCTACATCCCGCACCTTGACGGGCCCCAGGACCTCCATATCCTCCTTCATCATTTCCACGGCCCGTCCGGACATGTTCCTGAAAAACTGATTCCGCAGTTCCTCGCTGGTTCCTTTCAATGCGATCGTCAGTGTCTTCTTGTCAACCCTCTGCAGAATCTCGCGCATTCCCGCGTCGTCGATAAGCATGACGTCGTCGAAAACAAACATCAAATTTCGAATACTTAGAGCCAGGGCGGGATTCTCTCCTTCTATCTTTTCCAGAATCGCGCCGGCCGACTTGGTTTCCATCCTGTTTATCAGCTCTGCTACCGCACGAATCCCTCCGTAGGATTCGCGGCTGAAATCGCCGAGCGACCGCAGCTTCTGTTCAAGAATCGCGGTAATCTTATTGATGACGTCCGGAGAAATCTGTTCCAGATTCGCCATACGCATGACCACGTCCGCCCGAAGCGCAGTCGGCAGGGATCCGAGAAGAGCGGCGGCCTGGGAGGAATTCAGGTGAGCCAGCACGAGTGCTATGGTCTGCGGCTGCTCCGATTGTATGAATTTTGACAGCTGTACCGGATCCGCCTTCTGCAGGTTATCGAATCCGACAATGTCGTTCTGCATTGAGATATTGAGATAGTCCAGCAGCTTTTTTGAGGAATCCGCCCCGAAGGCCTTGACCAGTATTTTCTTGGCGAATTCGGGTCCTCCACGCGCCAGGAAGGACTGCGCAAGCGTCAGCCGGTAAAATTCTTCCATTACTTCATCCGCAACTTCAGTATTGATTTCACCCAGCCGGGAAATTTCCTTGCTTATTTCCTGTATTTCATCTTCCTGCAGGTAACGGAAGACGCCTGCACTGGCTTCATCTCCCATCAACACGAGCAAGATCGCTGCTTTTCTTGAACCTGGTATTCGAGAATGTGGCACCTTCTACATCCCCTCTCGTAAAACGGAACGGAGTAACTGAGAAACCATTTCAGGATCATTCTTCGCTTTCTCTACGAGTTTCTTTTTTATTGCGGCTGTCTTCCGGTTGCCCTGGCTCGCAATACTGGCTTCCTTCAGCAGTTCCTTCTCGATCTGTTCATCGCTGGCCTCCAGGGCCAACAACTTATCCTCGGCACCGGAGGGTGTTGCCGGCAGAGCCCCTTCATTCCCCGTGTCGGAAGAACCTTCGATTTCGCCGGCTCTTTCTCCACCCGGTAGAGCGGTCTCTGCCGCTTCGGAAGGCAGGTGTGCTTCGGTCGCGTCCCCGGTCCCTATAGCGGCCGCGGATAATGCATGAGAAACGCGTCTTCGGATCGGGCGGAGAAAAATAAGATAAACCAGCAGAAAAAGAATCAGAAATGCCAGATACTTCATCCCGGGAATTAAATATTCCCGCCACTTCACGTAAAAAGCCTCTTCAGTCGGGGATTCCACCGGCATTTTATCCGTATAGAAGGGCTCGTTTTCGATTGTTACGACATCGCCCCTCTTTTCGTCATAGCCGACAGCCGCAAGAACAAGGTCCCGGTAGCGGTCCAGGTCTCTCTGCGGTATTCGCTCCTGTCTGGACGTAATCTCGCCATCCTCCGTCTGCTCATAGATTCTTCTATGATCAAGAACGACGGCTACGGACATTCTTTTGATCGACCCTTTAGGCTGAAGGGTGTGCCGCGTAATCTTGCTGACCTCATAGTTTGTCGCTTCGCTTTGATGAACCCTTTCCAGAATGGAGCTGGCGCTCTGCGACATCGCCGGAGCGTTCACATTAGACTGTGTGCCCGGCACACCGGAGGCGACTGAAGAATCGCCGGGGCCGCTGCGTTCTTCGGTTTTCTGCTGACTCAAGACCGCCGGAGTGTTCGGATTGTACGTCTCCTCCATCTCCTCGGTAGTGTTGAAGTCCATATCAAGGGATGCGGTCACGCGCACTTTGTCTTTTCCCACCAGCGGTTCCAGTATATTGACCACATCGGAGATTATTCCCTTTTCCAGTTGTTCCCGGTAACCGGATTCCAGCTCCGCCCGCTCCACATCACCGGATTCCGCAGACTGCGTCAGGAGATTCCCCTCGTTATCCACGATGGAGACATTGCGCGAACGCAATCCCGGCACCGCTCCCGCAACAAGCCCCTTGATCCCGGCGATGCTTGACTTGGAGAGCTCGGATCCTCCGCCCAGCTTTATAAGAACGCTTGCTTTGGCATCTTCCGTATTTTCATCATTCCAGGAATCCTTCGGAAGAACGATATGCACCTTCGCATGAACGACTTCATTGAGGCTCGATATCGTACGGCTCAACTCTCCTTCCAGAGCCCGCTGATGGTTGATCTGTTCCGTGAAATCGGTCATCCCGAACTGGCTTTTATCGAATATGTCGAATCCGACGCTGCCGCTGCCGATCAAGCCGGACCCTGCGATCTCCAGGCGAAGCAGATCGATTTCATTTCTGCTGCCTGCAACTTTTATCGTTGTCCCCTGGACGATGTATTTTATTTTTTCCTCGTCGAGTTTAGCCATAATCGCGCCGGCATCTTCCGGGCTCAGTTCCTGATAAAGCGTTTTGTAGTCGACCCTGTTCATAAAAAAGACCAGAGAGCCGATTAACGCCAATCCGAGAAATCCGAATGCAACTATCGTGGCCTTCTGAGAATGCGAAAGCCGCGACCAGATTTCCAGAAGCTGATTGACCATAGGAGATCGTTTAAGGGGCATTTTTAACTCCGACAGGGTTTTCTCGTGGAATTTTCAAGCCGTTAAACCTGCATGCGAATGATTTCCTGATAAGCCTGGACGATCTTGTTTCGGACCTGCATCATCATTTGAAAGGACAGGTCGGCTTTTTGCATGGCGATTACGGTATTATGCAGATCCTGGGATTCACCCGTCATCAGTTTTTGTATTTCCTGATCCGACTGCTTTTGCAGTTCGTTTACGGTGGAAATCGCGTCTTTTAAAACCGTACCGAAGTTCGAATCTTTTTTATCGGTTCCCGGACGCCGAAGCGGCTCTATTTCAGGAACCTGAAGTTTCGAAGTAATGGGTCCGATAATTCCTTTATCCATTGAATTTCCTCTACTGGAGTATTTCCAGTGTCTTCATTGCCATTTCCTTGGCCGAATTCACCGCCTGGAGATTCGCTTCGTAGGAGCGCGTGGCAGACAGCACATTCACCAGCTCTTCCATCGGTCTGATGTTCGGGTAATAAACATATCCTTCGGAATCGGCGTTCTCATGGCCGGGTTCATGGACCTTGCGGGGTTCACTGCGGTCCGTGACGATTCCGGATATCTCAACTCCCTGCACAGCGCTGTCAAATTCCTCACTGAAGGATTTGGAGGGCGCTACGGAGCTGAAAACGACATCTTTCCTGCGATACGGTTCCACTCCTGCCGGTCGCGTCGTATTGGCATTCGCGAGGTTGCTGACAAGCACCTCAAGCCTTCTGCGTTGTGCCGTAAGACCGGAGGCGCTGACTGCAATGGCGGTCAATAAGCTCATTTACTTTCCTCCTTCGTTTATGCTGAAGGCAAGAGTCCTGAATTTTCCCTTCAATATTTCTGCCATCATGGAATATCCGAAAGATGTTTCGCTTAATTTCAAAAGCTCTCTATCCAGATCCACATTATTTTGATCTATCCCGGATACCAATCCGGAAACTTCATAGGGCTGCACCTGCGGGGGGCCTTGGAGCCAGCCCTGAACATGCCCTGTCCTGTTGGTCCGCAGCGGTTCCGTTGTTTCGCTCAGGAGTTCCTGAATCGTCGCGTGAAAGGACACATCCTTTGTCTTGTATCCCGGAGTGTCATAATTTGCGAGGTTGGAGGCGACAATTTGCTGACGCTTTGAAAGCCTGCTCATATACGGGCCGATCGCCTGCAGTGTCGGATCCTGGAATAAATCCATATAATTCCTCCAAAAGTCCCTGTTCAGGCAGAGACTTGCAATAAACAAAAGCAACTAATGTGCCAAAAATGCTTTAAATACATAATTTATTAAATTGGCTTGTCGTCCGTTGTTTATCATTTCCATTTTTTCACGCATCTGCCGCGCCGGCGGATTCCTTGCAGGGTCCCAGCTCCTCCCGCGACAATAAAATACGAATCCTCATTCCATGGATTCTTCCGGGCATGTAACTTAAACGGATGCATGAGAGTGGGCAGATTTTGCCTGCCTGCTGTGGAGGCCTCTGTCCTGGAGGCCGAATTCATTTAGTTTATTTCTCAGGGTTCTGAGGCTTATGCCCAGACTTTTAGCGGCACGAGTCCGATTCCCCCCGGTATCCTCCAGAGTTTTGCAGATTAACTGACGCTCCATCTCCCGCATGGTCACCCCGGCGGAAAATCCCAGTTCGTGGGCTTTTGTTTCCGCCTCGGATGTGGAATTCTCCGGCAGCGGACTCGACAGCAGCAGGTCCTCCTCCCGAAGGTTTTCTCCGGAACAGAGGGCAAGAGCCCGCTGAATTGCATTTTCCAGTTCACGCACATTACCCGGCCAGGAATACCGCATCAACCGATTCAGCGCCTCAGGGCTCAAAGAAACCGTGATATCGCCCGAATACTTCCCATACTTTTTACAAAAGAAATCCGCGAGCAGCGGGATGTCCTTAGAGCGCTCCCTCAGGGGCGGGATCGTTAAACGAACCACGTTCAACCGATAATAGAGATCCTGTCTGAATTCGCCGCGGCGCACCAGCTCCTGCAGGTCGCGGTTTGTAGTGGCAATTATACGTACATCGATCGAAACGGGAGTTCGCCCGCCGATGCGATCCACCTCCTTTTCCTGAAGAACGCGCAGCAGTTTGGCCTGCAGAATCGGCGCCATTTCACCGATTTCATCGAGCAGCAATGTCCCTCCGTTCGCCAGCTCGAATTTGCCTGGTTTGGAACTGACGGCTCCGGTAAATGCGCCTTTTTCAAAACCGAACAGTTCGCTTTCAAGCAGGTTTTCAGGAAGCGCGGCGCAATTGACCGCAATGAACTCGTTCTTCGACCTGTCGCTTTTTTGATGGAGCATTCGAGCCAGCAATTCCTTGCCGGTTCCGCTTTCCGCTTCTATCAATACCGTGGTAGCGGTTGCGGCGGCTTGGCCAGCCAGTTCCAGAGTGCGTGAAAAATCAGGATCCTGCGTAAGAATGGTGTGGGTCGTCTTTTCGTTTTTTTGAGGGACGGAATCCAAAGCCCTCCGGACCACACGCTCCAGAGCTTCCGAAGAGAAAGGTTTCAGCAGGTAATCGTATGCGCCGTGACGCATCGCATCCACAGCGTTCTGAATCGTGCCGTAGGCAGTGAGAAGAACGACAGGCGTTTGGGGTAAAATAGATTTTACCTTCTTCAGCAGATCGAGCCCGCTTAACTCAGGCATCCTCATATCTGTAAGAACGAGATGGTAATACTTCTCCTTTAACCGGCACAATGCCTCCATTCCGCTCCCCGCGGTTGTGATCCCGTAACCCTTGCGCCTCAGCGTTTCCTGAACAGCGATAAGCATTTGCGGTTCGTCATCTACAACAAGTATTTCTTCATCCATGCATCGATTCCTTTGCGATCTGACTCTTTTCAGGTTCGGTGCTGCCGTCCTCCGAAACTGATGAAAAACGTAGTGCCGCGATTGATTTCACTGGATACCCGGATAGTCCCGGAATGCTGCTCAACAATCCGATGGACCACGGAAAGTCCCAAACCCGTCCCCTTTTTATTGGTGGTGAAAAAAGGATCGAATATGCGATCCAGGTTTTCCGGCGGTATACCGACGCCTGAATCCCGAATTATTAATTCCAGACCCGGGCTTCGATCGTTCTGTCCGATATTTTGCGTCTGAACCAGGAGTGAACCCTCGGATGGCATGGCGTTCATGGCGTTCATAATCAAATTCAACATCATTTGTTTAATAAGTTCACCGTCGGCGCAAAGAACCGGTCGGTCGGCCTTAAGTTGCTTCTCGATCCGGACCTTACGCTGATTCATAATAGGATTGGTAAATGCAAGAACGCCATGAATGATCTTATGAATATCCACTTCCGCAAACGTCGGAGACAATGGGTTGGCAAAATGAAGCATATTGGAAACGATATTGTTCAGGGACTGGCTGCCGATCCGGATGTTTTCCGCCCACCGCTTCAAATCCCCGGATACTTCTTTTTCCAGGAGTGAGGCAAAAAGTTCGACGCTCCCCAGAGGATTTCGAATTTCGTGGGCCAGTTCTACGGCCATCTCCCCCATGGCCGAAAGTCTCTCGATCCGTTTATTTTGCTCCTGAAGAGCCTTCATTTCGGTAATGTCACGGATAATATGAAGAGTCCCAACCTGACTGCCGCCCGCATCCATAAGGGGGGCTCCCGAAGTAGCCAGTACCTTCTGGCTTTTCCCACGTTTCATAGGAATTTCGACTTCGCTTTTATTGCCGTTGTGCGCAACAGAAGAAGCAAGATAGGAGCGTATTTCCGGGTTCAGAGAGGGTTGTCTGCGTTTCCCGGATTTTGTAAGCACCTCGGAGGCCATCGGATTGCACAAGGTCAAATCACCCCTGTCGTCGAGCACCAGAACGCCGCAAGGAAGTTTTTCGAGAATATTGTGCAGAAAATTCTGGGCTTCTTCCTTTTCCCTCAGGCTCCTTTTTAGTTCCAAATTCTTGGCTTCCAGTTCCTCGGTAAGTTTCTGCGCTTTTGCCTGGAGTTGGCTGTATGCCGTCTCAAGAGAACTTGAAGCTTTTGTAAACATTTCAAAAGCTTCGATAAGCAATCCGGTTTCGCCCCCCTGCCTGATTCCTTTTTTGGGAACGGACGCGAATACCAGATTTTCAATTTCCTCTCTGACTCTTTCAACCTCCGGCGCCATGAGTGCCCTCCAGGGATTCTGCTTCAATATTCCGCGCTATGTAATCGCCTTTTATATGGCGATGCCTGTGTTTATCGAAGGCAATCCCTATGCCATGGTGCACGCAAAGATCTATAAAATATGCAATCCTATTTATTTCAATAAGATAGAACCTCTATGCCTGAAGAGAACGCCTCAAATCCTCCTTATTGTTTTCATAAACGGAGTCAATTTGTTGACATTCGTACAATCGTAGTTTGACGTACAATCAGTGAATAAAGCAGTAGGCAGTAGACATCTGAGGTAGTCCGTCAAGTAATTTATGTTCATTTTTATACCGGCT
>CAZPHK010000014.1:0-18292 GCA_964586015.1 uncultured Acidobacteriota bacterium
CGGGTTATGGGCCGGGAAAAATTCAACGGGCTCAACAAGCCGTTCATCCTGATAGCCAATCATATCAGCCACATGGATGCCTGCGTCCTGACAATGGCGCTCCCCTGGCGTATCCGCAGGCGGATCGCGGTAGCCGCGGCAGCCGACGTCTTTCAGGAATGGGATTCCGGCCAGGCGCCCCTTAAGGAACGGATTCTTCGGAAATCGGCGACTTTTCTGGCGCTGCTCGGGCTCAACATCTTCCCCTTCCAGCGTTATGCCGGTATCAAGAAAAGCCTCGAATATACGGGGAAACTCCTGGACAAGGGGTGGTCCATAATGATCTTCCCTGAAGGCCACCTGTCACATGACGGGACCTTGAAGGAGTTCAAGTCGGGGGTCGGGCTTCTGGTAAAGGAACTGGATGCCGTTGTGGTTCCTTCCAAGATACAGGGCGTTTACGAAATTATGGATTACCGCTACACATGGCCCCGGAAACATGGGGATGTGACCGTCCGTTTCGGCGATCCTGTCCGCTTTCCGCCCGATGCCACCTACGAAGAGATAGCGAAACGGCTGGAGCACGAGGTGCGTTTCCTGTAAGCAAATCAGGGTCAAACGCCGCTTTCGTCGGCGCTGGGACCGTAGATAGAAGGTACCGCGGTGTCGGTCAACCGCAGATATACCGACAACTGCCCGCGATGATGGATGATATGATTCAGCACGAAGGAGCGGATTACGGTAATCTTTGGCAAGGTCATGATGGTATCGCTACCGTTCATCAGAGACCAGGACTGCATGAAAGTTTGATCGCTGGCGCCTTCAATGGCTTTCCGGCATTCCGCGACATTCCTGTCGAATGCCGCCAGCAGTTCCTCGCGGGAAGCGGCATTGAAAGATTCATGCCCGCCCGCCAGATCCAGGGAATCCTGTGTAATGCCGATGGTGCCCCAGACTGTCATTTCCGCAATATGGGAAGCGAGACGCCCGGCTTTCATCGACTTCTCATGAGGAGCCCAGTCGTATTTGTCTTCTTTCAGACGTTCGATGACCCTGCGGGTCGTTGCCATTTCAGAATCGAATTCCGGTAATAACGCATCTTTAATTGCCATCCAGTTCCTCCTTATGGATTTGATTTCCTGAAGCATTTCCCGTTGTCAGCTTGAATATTATAAGAAAGAATTCTGTTTTCGGAAGCAGAAATCCTGTGGGAAATTCGGATTAACGCCTTGGTTTAACGGGTATAGGGGCGAACCTTGTGTTCGCCCTCTTTAGAAATTAAAAAGCCCGGGATGGACTCCCGGGCTTTTCTGCTAAATCAAGCGGTTGGTTTATCAGTAAACGCCGTATTCTCTCACCGTGTCGATGTATGCATGCAGGTTTTCCGCTTTTGCTTCGTCCAGTACGGCGCCGTTGACCACGTAATATCCGCCGTCTCCGGCACAGGTGTCGATCAGCTTTTTTACTTCGTCCTTGACCTGGTCGACGGTTCCGGCTGCCAGAAGAGAAGAAGGGAAATTGCCCGCAAAGCACGCATAACCCTGCAGATGCTTCCGGACTTCCGCCATATCCGTTTTGTCGAAGTACCAGATGGTGCTGCCGGCGGGGATGTCGGGATCGGTGATGATATCCAGCCGCTGGTTGTAGCTGCCTTCGACAAAAAGGAACGGGATCATGCCGTCGTGGATCAGGTTGAGCATGACCGCCTTGAAGGACGGCCAGTAAAGCTCCTTGAAGTCTTTTGGCGACATGAAGCTGTCCGCGCCCTTGTGCAGCGGGAAGAACACGGTCGGAGGCCCGCCCCAGGTGTATGCGCCGTAGGGCATTCTCGTCATAAAGGGAATGTTGCGCTCGGAGGCTTCTATAATCTCCTTGCGTTTGCGGAAGGTGTCCAGCATTATCGCGCGTGTGCCGCGCATGGTGTCCGCAATGACGTCGTAAGGAGCCTTCGAGAATCCTCCCTGGTATTTCACCAGTCCGAGGCTGGTGATTATGTCGTTGTCGATTTCGGCGACTTTCCCTGCAAATTCCAGGGAAAGCTTTCCGGCCTCCATGAGCTTTTTTAAGGTCTCCTGGATGTGCGGCAGCCCGAAAGGCAGCATGCCCCAGGGGATAAACGGCAGCTCGAGCAGGTCGGTGAAGGGCGGAAGCTCTTTCCAGGGTTCCAGGGCTCCCATAACACGGGGCAGATACGTGCGAATGAAGTAATCGGTCGGGTCGTCCAGGTATGCCCGGTATTCGTCCGGCTTCATGAACTCCGCTTCCGCGCACTGGTAGGACGTATTTTCCGGCACGCCGTGGCCCGGCCAGTGGTAGAGCTTGTAGTCCAGGAGTTCCAGGACCTTGCCCGGCACGTAGAGCCCGGCGGATGCGGCGGCATCCGGCATGAAATCTACGTGAAACTTCTTCAAGGCCTTGCCGAGCTTGTCGGTGTCGTACATGGCGTCCTTGCAGCTGTAACCGGCATACAGGAACGGATAGAACCCTGTGGCGATCGCGACGGGAAGCCGTTTGGGCTTCTTCATCAGAAAGACGTCTGTAAACAGCTGAGCGCGTTCCTTGTATGCTTTTTCAGCGGCAGGATCCCCGAATTCGAGACCTTCATGGTTTATCCAGGCCTGCAGGCGCGCTTCGCGCTTTTGATCGGGAGTTAACTTGTCGAAATTTTCCGGTTTTGGCATAGTATTTCGCTCCTTATTTCGCTCCTATCCATCCTTTGGAGAGTGTCACGGCCGCCATCGCGTCTTTGCCGTAAGCATCCGCTTTCGCGTACGCCGCGACGTTGTCGTCCATCTGTCCGCCGCCGATCATGACTTTGACGCTGTCGCGCAGGCCGGCGTCTTTAAGGGCCTGGACGGTGTTTTTCATCGGGTCATAGGCGAGTGTCAGGAATCCGCTGAGACCGACGACCTGGGGTTTGAATTCCTTGACAGCCTCGACAAATTTGGCGGCCGGTACGTCGACGCCGAGATCCATGACATCAAAGCCGTTGATATCGAGCATGAATACTACGATATCCTTTGCGATATCGTGGATGTCGCCTTCCACGGTGCCGAAGACGATACGGCCGATTTTTTCCTGGGTACCGCTGCCGGAGGCTTCAATTTTCGGCTTCACCAGTGCCCCGATCTGACGCAGCATCTCACCGGCCAGGATCAGTTCCGGAACAAAGCATTCACCCGCAGCAAACCTGTCACCGATGATGCCGAGAGCTTCGCGGCAATCGTCGAGAAGACCGAGCGGGTCCGCTCCTTCTTCCAACAGTTTCTCGGCAAGCTTTACTGCCTCTTCCTCACGCATGTCAACGACGAGATCGACTAATTCTTTCGACATATGTTCTCCTTTTTACTTCCTTCTTTGTGTAAATGTTATTCAGGAATACTAATGCTTTTCTTTAATGAGACGTTACTCGTTAAAAACTCCTGCACGAAACGCGCGGGTGTACTTCAAACAATAACGATCCTGATTCAGCAGCAATTCTGCGGCCAGAATCGTGGTCTGAATGTCCTTGCTGTTCGGGTTGGTTATTGCGCTGTCCAGTCCCGCCTGCATGGCCAGAGCGAGGAAGACGCGGTTGATGAATTTGCGGGCCGGCAGCCCGAACGAGATGTTGCTCAATCCGCATGTAATGTGAACACTGGGAAATTTCGTGCGGATTTCGCGGATTGTGTCGAAGAAAACCAGGGCGTTTTCCTGGCCTGTTCCTATGGTCATGCATAGTGGATCGAAATAGAGTGTATCGTCCGGTATATCCATGGAACGGGTTTTTTCGAGAATTCTTCCGATGGTGTCTATCCGTTCTTCCTTTGTTTTCGGAATGCCTTTTTCGTCCATGGCCAGCGCGACAGCGGGACATTTGTGTTCGGCCACGATGGGGAAAACATCCAGGCGTCCCGGTTCGAGGCTGATAGAATTGATCATGGGTGTTTTTTTGACTACCTTTATTGCTGCTTCCAGAGCTTTCGGATTGGCGCTGTCCAGGGCTATCGGCGTGTCGGTCGCGGCTTGAATGTTTTCGACGAGCCAGATAAGATCATCAGGCTCACGCTGGGGAGCGGTGCCTGCATTGGCGTCGAGCCAGGTGGCCCCGGCTTCAGCCTGTTCTTTGGCCAGACTCTGAATAAACTCTGCATCGCGTTCCTGAATAGCCTGGGCTACTCGTTTTCGCGTCCCGTTGATTTTTTCTGCGATTATCTTCAAAAGAACTGCTCCTTTCCAGGATGTTTCTCCCGCTCCGATATCGTATGGAATATAGATAAACTGTCTGCCTGATTATCGTAATCGGGCAAAACATAGCGGGTCTGACAAACTGCGATTTGGGTGCTGAGTGTCAAGCTGTACCAGCCTTCATTTTTTCACAAGCTGCATGGGAGGAGGCGGCGGATCAGGCGCAACCGAAAATGCTGCGGCCGGTTGCCCTTATCAGACAAAATGTCCTATCCGTGCTTACCTGCACAAATTTATTTTGAATTCCTGTGTGAAATTCAGGCTAGGTCTCTCAATGGTCTTCGGAGAGATGTTACAGAACAACAAATTAGACGGTTCTTTTCTTAATCCTCCCGAATTTTAATTATTCCAGTATTAAAAATAACTAACCACGTTATGTTTTATAGGATATTCCTGTCAACTTAACAAGGGATTTTATTGATATTCGGGATTTTGCGGCTTTCCGGGTTCGCTGAAAAATTCAGACCGATGCAGTGGATTATGCGGAATATGGGAAAAGAAGAAAAAATGTTGCACCGAATGATGAAACAACGGTTATTAGAGACAGAACGGCATGGGATTCATTACGCGGGAGAAGGGAAACGATTTATGCAACAGGATTGCCGGCTGAAAGTCTATTCGCAGTGGAATGCCGATGGAATTGACTTCAATGAGTTCATAAAGTACTCTAAATTATGGATGAGTTAAATTAATGGGAGGTAGTATATGCCGACATTGGGACCAACGGAACTGATAATAATACTGGTCATAGTCATTCTAATCTTCGGTGTGAATAAGATTCCCAAGCTTGGCAAGGGTCTTGGGGAGGGTATTCGCAATTTCAAGGACTCCCTCAAAGCCGGGGCGGAAGAGCCTCAAAACAAGGAAAAATAGGTTTCGTATTTAACCCGCATTTCTCACATCCCGAATTTTCATCAAGATTCTTGATGAAAATTCGGGTGGACTTCATACCGTGGCGGATTAATCTTCCGCCGCTCCGCACACATGATGTCCGGGTCATGGCTGCTCCAGTCGATTGATTACGATATTCCCTTTTTTAATCGTAACGATACAATGATTGACCCCGAAGAAATACGGCAGTTCCCGATAATCCGATACGCCCATTAATACAATATCCGCCTGCTTTCCTTCTTCAAGCGTGCCCAGCCTTTCTGAGAGCCCGAGCGAATACGCACTGTTTACTGTAGCTGCGGTAATTGTTTCGGCGGGAGACATCTGCATCTTCTGGCAGGCAAAGGCCAGAATGATCTGCATGTTCATGGTGTAGCAGGTGCCCGGATTGAAATCGGTCGCCAGAGCCACCGGCACGCCTGCGGCAATGAGTTTACGGGCGGGTGCATGGTGTTCCAGGCCCAGGTTAAACGCGGTTCCCGGCAGAAGGGTTGCCGTCACGCCGGACTGCTTCAGGGCCTCTATATCGGAATCGTTTATCCATCTCAGGTGGTCGGCGCTGCGGACTCCCAGTTCGGCAGCAAGTTTGGTGCCTCCATTGCGTCCAAGCACATCGGCGTGAATCCGTAATCCAAGACCGGCGGCCTTGGCCGCGATCAGGATGGAACGCGCTTCCTCCACCGAGAAATAGCCTTCTTCGCAGAACACGTCGCAATATTGCGCCAGACCGTCCTGGGCAATGCGCGGAATCATGATCTGGATCAGGTTCCGGATATACTCTTCGCGGGAATCCGTGAGTTCTTCCGGGATCGCGTGGGCTCCCAGAAATGTGGATACGACTTCCAGCCGGTTCCGGCCGTTAAGAGCGTCGAGGACCTGCAGGCCTTTTATTTCCTCGTCCAGCGTCAACCCGTACCCGCTTTTTGCTTCGATCGTTGTTGTGCCGTGGCTCAGAAATTCCCTGAAATGACGTTCGGTCCTGTCCAGAAGCTGTTCTACGGTCGCCGCGCGAAAATCCCGAACGCTCTTGAGGATGCCTCCGCCTTCGGCCGCTATTTCCTCGAATTTTTTTCCCTGGCATCGCAGATCGAATTCCTCAATCCTTGCGCCCGCGAAAACGGGGTGAGTATGCGAATCGATAAAGCCCGGCAAGGCAATTAAGTCCAGACCGACTCCATCGAGTGTTTGATATCGAATGCCCGGCTCACGAACCGGAATGTCTTTGGTGGGACCTATCCATACGATACGGTCGCCATGAATAAGAATGGCGCCGTTTTCAATGATTCCGAGATCGGACATGGATTTCCCTACCCTGGGTATGGGGCCTCCGCTCAGCGTGACAACCTGGGAAATATTCTTGATAAGAAGCATAATAACCTTATGAGAAATACGGACCCGGATACCGGGAAGTCAGGATTGGCCGCGGAGCTCCTGTGTAATTTTGGAAGCGACGGCACGCGCTTTTTCAAGATCCTCGGGAGAGAAAGAAATGGCCCCGACCACCGGATGCCCGCCGCCGCCATACCGTTCGCATACCGCCGCCAGGTTATGGGTTCGGGGTAGAGGGCTCCAGGGATTGGAGCCGACTGAGATTTTTGTGCGGTAACTTGAAAGACTCACGCCTACGCAGTACACCGCCTCGGGAAACAGGTAATAGGGAATGAACTTATTGTAGCCTTCCAGGTCAAAATCGCTGACGTCAAAGAAGATTGTATTATCGCAGTACTCCGCTTTCGAGCGGATTATCTCTATAGATCGGAGATGGCGCTCGTAAATGGGACGAAAAATGTCCATAACCCATTGGAGTTCCATGATTTCGTCCAGAGTCTTCCTTTGGAATTCATCAATAAGGCTGTAAATTTTACCGTTATCGCGCACGCCTTCTATGACCATCATGAGCTTCATGGCCGACTCGGGAATTTCCACGGCTGTTCGGGCATCTTCAAATTGGGCGCCGTCGATGATATCGGCCCAGTGAATCAGTTCTTTCAGCCGGCTCGAATCGAACTGGAAATGCTTTTGACACATTTCGGCGATCAGCTTGGTGCAGGACCGGTAAGCGGGGTCATGAAATTTTTTGCCGCTCCGGTCCGCTCTGAAGTGCGCTTCGTCGCTGCTGTTGAGAAATGCGCTTTGATGATGGTCGAACCACCAGGTCAAGCGGGGATCGCTGGAATATTTGAAATCGACAATGGCATTTTCGTCGCCGTCAAACTTCACATCGAGAAATAATTGTCCGGCACGGTGCGCCAGGCCTTCATATACGAATTCACACCCTTTATGGATTGCGTTCGAATAGAAGTTGCTGAAAACCGCGGCTGAAGCCAATCCGTCAAAGCAGTTATTGTGAAAAAAAACCTTCATTGTGCTCATAGAATATCAGGATCGCTGTATATCTCCTCAATGAGGATGTTTATACCCTTCCGGGAGCCGAAAGAACGGAACACACTATCATAATGTATGCTTTATTTCAAACTATCCCTTTTAAGAAATTCATGGCAAATAGGTAATCCATGATGGTATACTGTCTGATTAATTTTATTGGCTCCCAAGGGAGTGTACTGGAATAAAGAGGCTGAAATGAAAGAAGGAATTCACCCCCAATACCACAAGGTGCTGGTTACCTGCGCATGTGGAAATAAGTTCGAAACCCGCTCTACGAAACCGGATATTCGCCTGGAGCTCTGTTCCGCCTGTCATCCTTTCTTCACCGGGAAGCAGAAGCTGGTTGATACCGCCGGACGCATTGAGCGCTTCCAGCGGAGATACGGTTTGAACAAGACAGAGGATTCTTCCAATAAAAACTGAGCTATCCATGACGGATCCGAAATCCATTGCATCGCCTGAAGATATTATCGTCGGCGGCCAGGCCGTCATCGAGGGCGTCATGATGCGGACCCCCTATGCAAGTGCCGTCGCGGTACGGCGCATGGATGGTTCCGTGGAAGTAATGAGAAAACCGGTTAAGCGGTTGTCCGAGTATTGGAAGCCGCTTTCCTGGTATGTCGTTCGCGGTTTCGCCGTCCTGCTGCAATCCCTGATTCTTGGAATGCGTGCATTGAATTTTTCCATAAATGTCGCCATGAAGGATGAGGCCGAATCGCAGGCCGGGAAAAATCCCGGAAAAGCCCCCAAAGGGAAAACGGTATATCCGGTCGCTTTTTCGATGATCGTTGCAATTGCGGTGGCTGTTTTCGTGTTCATCCTGATGCCGCTCTGGATTACCACCCTGCTGAAGGATTACATATCCGCGGTCCATAACTGGTTTGTTTTCAATCTGGTAGACGGACTTATCCGCGTTGCATTTTTCCTGGGCTACATAATCCTGGTCAGTATGCTGAAGGACATTCGAAGAGTATTCCAGTACCACGGAGCGGAGCACAAAGTGGTATACACCTGGGAAGCCGGGGAAGAGCTTACGGTGGAAAACGCGCGCAAAAAATCCACACTTCACCCCCGTTGCGGGACCAGTTTCCTGATGTTCGTGATGGTTGTCAGCGTGATCGTGTTTTCAATCTTCGAATTTAAAGGATTTTGGGCGATTTTTCTGTCACGCTTGGTATTGGTGCCTATTGTCTCCGGTTTGTCTTACGAAATGATCCGGCTTTCAGCGCCACGCTGCCGGAAAGGTTTTTTCAGAATGGTTGTCCTGCCCGGGCTGGGGCTTCAGCGGATTACTACCAAGGAACCTTCCGACGACCAGCTCGAAATCGCCATTCACGCGTTGAAAGAGGCTCTCGAACTGGACAGCATCAAAGCCCGGCAGGCACAAACCGCCGCTTAGCGGGGCCTTGCCCGCTACTTTCCTGCCGCAACTGTCATTCATATCCCTATCGTTAATAAATTCAGCGGAAATCCCATGATTGAAAAGCTAAATGCCCTGGAAAAAAAATATGAAGAATTAAACGCCGCGCTTGCCGATCCGGCGGTGATTGCGGACCAGGCGACCTATCAGAAGCATGCCAGGGCGCACCGTGACCTCCATGAGATCGTCGAAAAGTTTTCCGAATATAAGGTGATTTTGCACGAGATCGAGGAAACCAGGACGCTGATTCAGGCGGAAACCGATCCGGAGATGAGGAAGCTGGCGGACGACGAACTGACACTGCTTCAGGATCGCGAGCAGGAATGCCGGGAACAACTGCAATTGCTGCTGATGCCCCGGGATCCCAACGATGACAAGAACGTGCTCCTGGAAATCAGGGCCGGAACGGGCGGCAATGAAGCCACGCTGTTCGCAGCCGATCTATTCCGCATGTATTCCCGCTTTGCGGAACGGGTTGGATGGCGGGTGGAGATTATGGATTCCCACCAGTCGGAGGTGGGCGGGTTCAAGGAAATCGTGGCCCTGATAGAGGGAGATCGCGTTTACAGCAAGCTTAAATATGAAAGCGGGGTGCATCGGGTTCAACGCGTGCCGGATACGGAAGCCAGCGGGCGTATCCACACATCCGCCGTTACCGTGGCGGTTCTGCCGGATGCGGATGAGGTGGAAGTTGTCATCGACCCCAAGGATATCCGGATCGATACCTTCTGCTCATCCGGCCCCGGCGGGCAATCCGTGAATACCACCTATTCGGCGGTTCGTATCACGCACATTCCGAGCGGGCTGGTTGTGTCCTGCCAGGATGAAAAATCCCAGATAAAGAACAGGGCAAAGGCAATGCGCGTGCTGCGTTCAAGGCTGTATGATATAGCCCTTCAAGAGCAGCAGAAGTCCATAGCGGAAGACCGCCGGAGCCAGGTCGGAACGGGCGATCGCAGTGAAAAAATACGGACCTATAATTACCCTCAAAACCGCGTAAGCGATCACCGTATCGGACTGACGGTTCATAATCTCCCTGAAATCATGGACGGGAACATCGCGTCAATAATCGAGGCTTTGATAACTCATTTTCAGGCGGAGAAATTGAAGAAAGCCGTCTGATTCGATATCGCATTTTCTAAAGATCCTTTTCACTGTATATTAAAAAGACCTTTTTTAATTTGCGGGCCCTTGTTGTCCGGCAGGGGATAGTTTTTCATGACATATCGGAGCCGAACCGGGTGCAGACGATAGAACAGGCCAGGACATGGGCCATTGACGAATTCAAGCGTGCCGGAGTGGAATCTTCGGTTCTTTCTTCCGATCTCCTGCTTGGTTTCGTTACGGGGCGCGACAGGGTTTATGTATTGAGTCACGCGGGAGAAGTTCTGCCGGAGAGAGACTGGGAATATTACAGGGCCCTGGTGTTGCGCCATGCAAAAGGCGAACCGCTTCAACACCTGACGGGAGAAAGGGAATTTTTCGGTCTTGATTTTCATGTAACCCCGGCGGTGCTGATACCGCGTCCGGAAACGGAAATTCTGGTGGAGGCGGCTCTCGGGATCATCCGGGAAAATCTTGGTTTCAGCGTAATGTTTGTGGATGTCGGGACGGGATCCGGGTGCATTGCGGTGTCTGTCGCGCATGGAGTTCCGTCCTGCAGGGGGTGGGCGACCGATATTTCCGGGCAGGCACTTGAGGTAGCGCGTAAAAATGCCGTACGGCACGGGGTTCTGGCTCAAATTCAATTCGTCCGGGCGGATCTGCTCGACTGTTTTCACGGCAAATCCTTTTTTGATCTGATTCTGTGCAATCCTCCGTATATACCGCTTGGGGAGTATAATGCCCTGCCGGCCGGAGTGAGGGATTACGAACCGCGACAGGCCCTGTTCGGGGGGCTGGACGGCCTGGACTTTTACCGTCGTATGGTGCCTGCCGCGCGGCTGCGGCTTAAGCCTGGAGGATTTGTTCTGTTCGAGGCGGGCGCCGGGCAGGCGGACGGTATCGCCCGGCTGATCGAAAAAGAGGGGCTGGAACTGCAGGAGATTCTCAACGATCTGCAGGGGATTCCACGCTGTTTTATAGCGCGTAAATGTGAATGGAGAGGGAATGGATAAAATTCGAGTGACCGGAGGACGGCCCTTATCCGGGAGCGTAAAAATCAGCGGCGCGAAGAACGCCGCTTTGCCGGCCATGGCGGCTTCGCTGCTGACTCGGGATCGTATTGAGCTGGATAACGTTCCTTATGTCCGGGACATTCTGACCATGAGGAATCTCTTGCGGGATATGGGGGCGGAAGTCGAAGTCGTCGAAGACGGAACCGCCGCCCTGCAATCTTCCGGTATCCATTCGCACGAGGCGCCGTATGAACTGGTTAAAACCATGCGGGCTTCTATCCTGGTTCTGGGACCTCTTCTGGGCAGATTCAGGGGCGCGCGGGTCTCCCTGCCCGGTGGATGCGCCATCGGAGCGCGTCCGGTGAACCTGCATCTGATGGGGCTGCAAAAGATGGGGGCCAAATGCGAGATCGTGCACGGCTATGTAGAGGCATCCGTCGAGAAGCTTCACGGCGCCCATATCCTGATGGAAACGGTTACGGTTACGGGTACGGAAAACATGATGATGGCCGCGGCGCTGGCCGAGGGCGAAACCGTCCTGGAAAACGCGGCCTGCGAGCCCGAAGTCAGCGATCTGGCGGATATGCTCCGGAGTATGGGAGCGCGGATTGAAGGGGACGGGGGGCGGACCATCCGGATCCGCGGAGTCGAAGAGCTTCACGGATGCAGACATCGGATAATCCCGGATCGCATTGAAGCCGGGACCTTTGCCATAGCCGCGGCGATCACCCACGGAGATGTCGAGGTTGAAAACTGCAACCCGAAGCACCTCTCCTCCGTACTGGAACAATTGAGCCGGACGGGGGCGGATATAGAATCGGGGGTGGACCGTTTTCGCGTAAGGTGCGAAGGGCCGATTGTTTCCGAGAATGTCACTACGTATCCTTATCCGGCATTTCCGACCGATATGCAGGCGCAGTACATGGCCCTGATGACCCAGGGAGACGGGGATTCGATAATCACGGAAACGATATTTGAAAATCGTTTTATGCATGCCCTGGAAATGATTCGCATGGGAGCGGATATTACCGTGGAAGGCAGGCAGGCACTGGTCAAGGGAAACCGTTCCTTAAGCGGAGCCCGGGTTCTGGCCTCCGATCTGCGAGCCAGCGCCTCCCTCATTCTGGCCGCTTTGGTTGCCGGCGGAGAAACATGGATCGACCGCGTGTATCATCTGGACCGCGGCTATCATAGGATAGAGGAGAAACTGGCCCGTTTGGGAGCGAATATTGAACGGATCCGATAGGTTCCCGTTGCAGGCAACAGCAGGTTTTTTTACAGGAAGGAAAGGGATTTGGATATAATATGCGGTTGTCTCTTCTGCGGAATTGCGGCGCATGAAAAGCCCGCGAAAATTCTTTATGAAGACGAGTTCTGCGTTGTGTTTCGCGACATTAATCCTCAGGCCCCGGTCCATCTGCTGGTCATTCCCCGGAAACATATCCCATCGCTGAATGACAGCCTGGAAGAGGACAGGGAGCTTCTCGGACATATGCTGGCTGTCGTGGGACGCACGGCGAAGGCCCAGGGAATCGACGGCCCCGGTTTCCGGACTGTTATTAATACGAACGTCGAGGCCGGACAGAGTATTTTCCATCTGCACATTCATATTCTGGGGGGGCGAAAATTCGACTGGCCCCCGGGATAGAATAATTGAATGCATTACCGAACTGCTGCTTCGGACGATCCGCAGCATGACACCGGCCCGATATCCATCACGATTCCTGGTGAAATTCGGGCTTTAGGGACTGTGAAATGAATTTATGGAGGAGAAAATGCCAAATGAGGAACGGCCTGTACAGATAATCGCGGATCGTAGCCAGACTTCAGCAAGGATCTACGCCAACTATGTCCAGGTCAGTGTTTCCCCTATTGACTGTACGCTTACCTTTTGTGACGTCATCGGTCCTCAGAGCGAAGAGGAGGCGCTGAAGATGCAGAAAACCGGCACGTTGCCCGCTCCGGTTAAAGCGGTCATAGCCATTCCCACCCAGATTGTCGACGGGCTGATCCAGGCGCTACAGGCGCAGAGGAACAAGCAGTCCGGAAGCGGCAAGCCATCGAGCGGTACTACGGTGCAGTAAAAGACGCCGTAAAATTGTTGCAATCAATTCCGGGATCCGCATAAATGATAGGAGAGGCAAGGAAAATGACGACAGCTAAAATGATTAAAAATGTATGCATGCTGACAGTGATAACATCAGCGCTGTTTGTAATGCTTCCGGGACAGGGGTTCACGGCCCAGAAACAGGTTGTGCCGGTGGTTGACGGCCATTTGGGCCGGTGCACGGCGGATTTTACCGTAACGGACAAGGATAAGAATCCTCTTTATGACGCGAAGATCGATGTTTCCTTGCGCTACGGATTTCTCGGGCTGAGAAGGATGTCGCTTCAGGTCGGCACGAACGGCGAAGGGAAGGCGCGTGTGGCCGGCCTTCCTGATAAGCCCGATAAGGAATTCCTTTTTAAAATTACGAGCGGGATGCTGTCCGGTACGGCGCTTATGAATACGTCCGACGGATGCAATGCTGAATTTGAAGTCGCTCTTGAGGAGGAATAGGCAGATTTGCCGGACAGAGGCCTGTAAGAGTGAACATTTAATCCGGAAATTGGGCTGGTCGGGATCCCGATTGCCTGTTTCGCAAACCTGAGAGGAAAGTACCATGATGTCGGATAAATCGGAATCGGAAGTGCGGATCGGATACGGGTATGGACGATCGGTCGAGTTGCCTTTCCAAAAGGCAATTGAGCGGATTATGGAAACTCTGAAGGAGGAAGGATTCGGGGTCCTTTCTCGAATCGATGTCCATGAGAAACTGAAGGAGAAGCTGGGCGTTGATTTTCAGAATTACGTCATTCTTGGGGCATGCAATCCTCCCATTGCGCATCAAAGCCTGCAGGCGGAGCCGAATATCGGCCTGCTGCTCCCATGCAACGTTATTGTCTACGAGGACAAGGGACGGACAATCGTTGCTGCGATTGATGCAAAGAAGATGTTGTCCATCGTTGGGAATCCCGCCCTTGAAGAAGCGGCCGGCCAGGTCAATGAAAAGCTTCAGCGGGCTGTCGATCGGCTCTGAAACGGCGGCGGGAGTTCCTGCAATGCCGGACGCCCTGTATTGAGCGGAAAATTATGCTGCAAAGGCTATTCAGGCTTCGGGAAAACGGGACAAACCTGAAAACGGAGATCGTAGCCGGGATAACGACTTTCATGACGTTGTCCTACATCATCTTCGTTCAGCCTACCGTGCTTTCTTCATGCGGCATGAATTTCGGCGCCGTCCTGGTGGCCACCTGTGCTGCAAGCGCGATCGCCACCATTGTAATGGGCCTGTATGCGAATTACCCGGTCGCCCTGGCGCCGGGCATGGGGCAGAATTTCTTCTTCGCATACACAGTTGTTCTGGGGATGGGGATCTCCTGGGAAAAGGCGCTGGGTGCTGTTTTTATTTCGGGCGCGCTGTTTCTGCTTCTTTCCTTTTTCGGTTTCAGGGAAAAGCTGATCGACAGCATACCCGAGTCCCTCAAACAGGCCATTGCCGTCGGCATCGGCCTTTTTGTGGCGATGATAGGATTTCAATGGTCCGGAATTATCGTCGCGTCCTCCGGAACTCTGGTCAGCCTCGGATCGCTGCACGCCAGGCCCGTCCTCCTCTCCATATCCGGGTTCGTATTCACGATTATTCTGGTCGCAG
Source organism: uncultured Acidobacteriota bacterium (assembly GCA_964586015.1). Classification (GTDB taxonomy): domain Bacteria; phylum Acidobacteriota; class UBA6911; order UBA6911; family UBA6911; genus UBA6911. Next base: position 14,715 of record CAZPHK010000014.1, read on the forward strand.
CCCGCATTCGCGGAGCGCTCCTCTGGGGCATTCTGGCGACAGCCCTGGCCGGGCTGCCTCTTGGAGTCGTCCGGTATCACGGGATCGTAGGGAGTATTCCTCCGCTGGAGCCGACATTTTTAAAACTCGATGTCGCCGGGGCTCTCGATCTGGGATTGATCAGTGTCATATTCGTATTTTTCTTTCTGGCATTGTTCGATTCGGTGGGGACTCTGATCGGGGTCAGCGATCAGGCCGGTTTCCTGGTTGATGGAAAGCTCCCGCGCGCCAAACAGGCCCTTGCGGCGGACGCGTTCGGCTCCGTGGCGGGATCGATTTTCGGAACCTCCACGATAACGGCCTATGTCGAAAGCACCGCCGGCGTTGCGGAAGGGGGGCGTACCGGCCTGGCCAACATGATCACGGGCGCACTGATGCTTTTGTCCCTGTTTTTCTATCCTCTGGCGCAAATGATCGGTGAGGGCGTCTCAATGGCCGACGGATCGCAGATTTATCCGGTAGTCGCTCCCGTCCTCATCGTTGTAGGAAGTATGATGCTGCGCAACGTCAGCAGGATCCCGTGGGGAGACACGACGGAGGCCATCCCCGCATTCCTGACGATGACCGTGATGCCGTTCGCATTCAGCATAACGGAGGGCATCGCCTTCGGATTCATATCCTACTCGCTGCTTAAGGTTGTAACCGGCAAGGGACGAGAGGTGCACGGGTTGGTACATCTGTTCGCCGCCCTGTTTGTCGTCCGCTATGTCTTCCTTAATTTCTAAAAGCCCTTTTTCAGATAAGCCACTCCATCGGCGAATTCTCCGGAATTCCGATAATCTTTTTTTATTTCAACTTTCAGGAATTAAGATCGATTTTCAAGGACATTTTACTGCAGGTTAGGAAGGGAAAAAGCGCGATACTTACGGAAAACAGATACTCGAAGTCATGCGGAGGCACTCCTCCGGAAGACGGCAGTAAGAAAGCGATTTGTCCGCAGTCCCCTTTTTATCTTGGCGGATTCCTGGCGAGAGAGCTGACGAAGGTTTAACGATATTCCGGAGGCTTGGGGGGCAAATTCAGGCGTCGATAGAGCCCTTGGTAAAATTCAGACCCAATGAAAAAGGGCGAACACAAGGTTCGCCCCTACGGTTTTATTGGTGTTTGCCCGGGTTAATCCTTGCCCGTAGCCCTGGATAGAACGTTTCAGAACCGCAAACCGGTGTCGGTCTGATTGATGATGCCCGGACTCGGTCTTTTTCCGGCGAGACTGAAAACGGCAAGGGCAAAGACGGCCAGGATGAAGGGCACGAAGCTGAAATGCACCGGCAGTTTGGTGACGAACTGGTCAATGTAGCCGAAAACCGGTGCACTCAGAAGCCCGACCAACATTGCGGCCAGGGCGCCCGCACCGTTGGCGCGTTTCCAGAAAAGACCGCCTATAAGCGGTGCGGCGAAAACCGCGAGCATAATGCCTATTCCCATCCAGATAAGCCATGCCAGCAACTCCGCCGGATAAAGCGCGAGCACAAGCGATATTGCAGCCGCCGCGATGACCGAAATCCGGCTGATCCACATGATCCGCCGGTTGGGTGCTTCCGGTTTCAATAGATTGCGATATAGATCCCAGGAGCAGGAACCGCCGATTGTCAGCAATAAACGGTCGGTGGTCGACATTACGGCCGCCAGCACCAGAACGGCAAAAAACGACTGCAGGGCCGGTCCCGTCAACTTCTCCGTGGCTACAATGAACGTGTAGTCCGTGGGATTCGACACTCCCTCGGGCAGGAACAGCCTGCCTTCGTGCGCCATGCTCCGGGCCGCCAGGCCGACCCATTTGACGACGTGATGAAACGCGCTCATGATGACGAAAGCCACTAGAGGAGCCCACCGAAAGTAGGAATTTCTCCGGGCCGCCAGCACGTTGTTGATTACATGCGGAGCGCATGAGAGACCCAGGCAGACCATGATTCCGAACGATACGATAAACACAGGTGTGAAGAACATTTCGGGTGAAGCGGGAGGATACTGCTGCGGATTTGCCGCGTGCAGCATGAGCGGATCGATCGAGGCCAGGACACGGTTGATCTCCGTGAGTCCGCCCGCCCGGGACACGATCAGAGGACCGACCGCAAGAACGCCGACCACAAGAATGCTTCCTTGCAGCAGTGTGGTCCAGCTTACTGCATAGAGCCCGCCCAGGAATACGTAGATGGTAACCAGTACGGCTCCAATCAGCAAGCCTACTGGGTAGGATACTCCCAGGATTCTCTGCAGGGTAATGCCGATAGCCGTATATTGCCCCACCAGGTAGATAAGGGAAATAATCACTACCGCCAGGCCGCTGACGCCTCTGACCATACGGGGGCTTTCGAATCGGTGCGCGAAGTAATCCTGCAGGGTGAGGTAATTGTGCCGGCGGGCGATCCGGTGCAGTTTGGGGCCGAAAATACAGAGGACAACAACCAGACTGCACGGCACGAAAACCTGGTCGCATATGCTGGGCCAGCCGGACACATAGCTCAAACCGGCGGCTCCCAGCAGCGCCATACCGCTGGCCATGCTGGCAACCATGAGTATGGTGAATACCCAGAAACCCAGGTTCCGGTCTGCGACCAGGTAGCTGTCGAAATTCTGAATTTTTCGCGCGGCCCAGAATCCGATCAGCAAAAGCATCCCGAAGTACAGGAGCGAAAGCAGCCATGTAGAACCCGGATCGCTCATTTATTCGAATCCTCCTTATCCTGAGTGCTTTTTCTATCCTGAACGGGGAATCGCAAACCCCACCAGATCAACGCGGCAACAATCAGCGCGGGGATCCCAAAAGCTACGATTGTGGTTGAAATCGGCAGTCCGAACATGGCTGATCCTTAATGAGTTCCTGTTAGAATAGCGCCCTGTTCCACCAGAATGCGCTGGAGCTCCGTTACATCCGGCTCCAGCATCCTGGGCGTGATTTTATCCCTGGAGCAGAGAGCGGCCGCCACGCCGGCGGCCTGCCCCGATACCATATTCTGCATGAGAAAGCGCTGGTAGGCCTCCCGCTTCGCTGAAATGGCTTTGCCCGCCACGAGAAGATTTTCTATATCCCTGGGAACGAGGCACCGGTAAGGCACATCGTGGGATCCGCCGTTCTTGGGCACATCCGGGGGCTTCATGGTTCCCAGGGTCCCGGGGCCGACCACGTGAACGGCGCCGGCCGGGAAGGCGCTCTTGTATATGACATCTTCGAACTTTCGCTCTTCGACAACGTCTTCTCCCGTTAAAACATAGTCTCCCATGATGCGGCGGCCTTCGCGAATGCGCACTTCGGGGCAGACTCTCGTGATATAGGCGTTCTCGAACCCGGGCAGATATTTCTTTATGAATTTCCATGCGACGACAATCTGCCTCCGGCACTCGATTTCGGCCGATGTCAAGTCATTAACGTCGGTCGCATCGCAGTTCCCGACCTGTGAGGAGTGCTGGAAGTGCGCCTGGATGACGCCTCCCTCCCGGGGTATCAGGAAAAAGCCGATGCCGCTTGAGCCGTGCCATTCGCCGGTTTCCAGGCCTCTCATCTTGATGCTCCGGTAGCCCATAACCTCGCCGAACTCCAC
>CAZPHK010000014.1:18302-45423 GCA_964586015.1 uncultured Acidobacteriota bacterium
ATGGAATTCACCTTGCGGATTCGTTCGACAAGCTCGTCATAGGTCCAGGAATGCTGAGTGTTTTCCTGGAATCGTTCAAACTCGAATTCCTCCGGGTTGCGCTTGACATAATCGAGGACCTTATCCCAGTCTACGCCGTCGGCGGTGAAGGACAGCGAATGGGGCTCCATTTTGTCTCTCGGCAGAATTTCGTAGGGGGCGCCGGCGCGCGCCGCTATCTCTCCCTCACCTGTGCAGTCGATTATGACCTTGCCGAAAAGGGTCTGTCGTCCCGAGACGTTTTCGACCGTCACCCCTTTAACGGTGTTGCCGTCCTTGACGACGTCGACGGCGCGGGAGTGAAGAAGGAGATTCACGCCGTTCTCCTGCATCATTTCGAAGATCATGAGCCCCCACCAGTCGGGATCCACATAGGCGAAGGTATACCAGCCGCGAAAATCGGGTTCGATATGGGGGAGCGCGTGGTCTTCCTTGAGGAGGCGTTCATGAGTTTCGGTGATAATTCCGCCGATTATCCGCTCGTGCCTGTCGTTGTACAGGTTGGCGTAGGCGAAGCCCGGGGGTCCGGAAACGTTCATCTGGCCTCCGAGGGCTCCCATCCGTTCAATGACAAGAGTGTCCCCTCCGGTCCTGGCTGCGGCAATCGCCGCCGAGACTCCCGATGTTCCGCCGCCGACCACGATCACATCATGTTCTTCGCGTGCATCCATTGCTGACTCCCCTATAAATCAACCCGGATAAAACTGTCGGTGGTTTCACAAAGAACCGTCAGGCGGGCAGGGCCTTTCTAGCCTCCCTGTCCGGATCGTTCTTCACTTCCGGTATGTCATCCAGGATCATCGTTTCTCCGTTTTCGGAAGTATACTGCGGCCAGTCGGGCAGCCCTCCTCCGTTCGGGCTGCCTGTTTTCATAAACTGCAGCAATGAGCCGGCCATTTTTTCGGAAAGTTTCCTGGGGCGACCGCCTCCGCCTGTGTGAGACAGCATAAGGTCGGTGTTGTAGAACCAGAAACAGATATCCGAACAGTGAAAAGCCCGCATACGGTTGTCGAACAGCGGCGGTTGCCATCCGAACCAGGCGACATAAACCGGAGCTTCCTGCCTGGACTTTTCGTCGGCCAAAGCCACCGTTCGTTGCCTGTTGCCGGCGATCAGAGACCAGATTTCGATCGGTTTTTTGTCCGGGAACGCCTTTGCATACGCGGCGACTACCTCGTCGGCCTTATCGCCGAATCCTGCGCTGAAGCCGGCCCTTTCCTTGATTCTCCCGGCGACTTCCTCCAGTGAAATATTTTCAAGGGACGCATCGTCGCGGCTCGGGGACATCTCGTTGAAGGTCGAGCAGATCAGCATGGGTATGTCCGCCGCTGTCGGCGCGGCCTGCGGATAATAGGGATGTTGCGGCAGATAAACGCCGTCCACTACCGGGCTGAATCCCCTTCGCATTCCCGTCGGGCCGGAGGATATTTCCTGATTCATTTTCTGAGAAGCATTCGTAGCAATCGCATAATATTCTTTCCAGGGCAGGCGCCGGAGTTTGTCGATTTCCGATTTTTTCAGTCCTGCCTCGGCCAGTACGCAGGATCCCAGCTTTTCCGAATACTCTTTTTCGCCCACCTGTAAAGTGGCCCCGCTCAATACAACCGCCTTGTGGAACAACCCTCTGGCCGACGGCATGGCAGTCAGGGTTGTAACTTTTGCACCTCCGCCGGATTGTCCCATAATGGTTACGTTGTCAGGGTCGCCGCCGAAATTGGATATGTTGTCCCGCACCCATTCCAGGGCCGCTACAATGTCGAGCATCCCGGCATTGCCGGACGCGGCATATTTGTCTCCTCCGACGCCGGCAAGGTTCGTAAAACCCAGCGGCCCCAGCCGGTGGTTCAGGGAGCAGAAAACCATATCCCCGTAACGGCTCAGGTTCTCCCCGTTATAGCCGTCCTGCTCGATGCCGTTGCCGTTGGTGAAGCCGCCTCCGTGCAGCCAGACCAGGACGGGCCGCTTTTTCCCGTCACCGTAACCCGGCGTGAAAACGTTAATTCTCAGACAGTCTTCGCTTACGTCGTCATAATTCCAGTGATCCTGGAAGGACTGGTAGCGGTTCGCGTATCTGTTTTCCATATTCTGGGGGGCTGAATTTCCCCACCATACCGCGGGAAAAACGTCGGTCCAGGGATCCGGCTTTTGAGGCGGCATGAACCGGTTCTTCCCGGAAGTGTCGGCTCCATAGGGCATGCCTAAAAAGTAATAAATATCCCTGAGCAGATATCCCCGAACCTTCCCGTACACGGTATCGGCCACGGCGATGTCGTCTCCGATGAAGAGAACCTGATTATCCTGTTGATTTTCGCTTTCGACCGCACGGCTGCAGGAAGACGAGAGAAAAATCGGAGCAGTGCTGAGACCGGCGGCGGTTGCTCCCAGGACCTGGAAAAATTCACGTCTGTTCGGTTTCATGGAGAATACCCCCTTCATAATTAAATGCCGGGACATACGGTTCACGGTATTTGCATCGGGATTCTCATTGTAACGCTAAAAGTCCTGTTTGAATCAGGAATATCCCGGAACACTCTCCGGCGGGAAATGCGCAGGTTGTCGATTGCCTGATATCTTTTTATTTTACTGTCAGGGTGTCGATAATGATCTCGGCTGCCAGACGCGCGCCGATTCCCGGGACGAGGCCGCACTTTTCAAAGCCCCTGGCCTGTTCGAATGCACTCATATTTTCCGGACTTGCCGCGGGATCCATGTACCGGCCGAAAACCACTTTTTCCTGGATCTGGGGGCATGTGACCGCGCCGACTTCCTTTTCGAAGCGCGGCATGAACTGCCGGGTGATCCCGATGCTGGTGCGCACACCTTCTTCACTCAGGAGATCGTCGCTGCCGAACTGGAGCCCGAATGCTATCAGGCTGCCGGTAACGGCGCCGCACATCCAACCCGTCCCGCCGAATCCGGGGAAAGGAGACAGGGCTTTGACGACCGATAAATCGCCGATCCCGAATTCCTCCATGAGCGCCAGTCCGGTGCTCTGGGCACAGTTTCTCAGGATAAAATTGTACTCCTCGGCCCTGCGTTGTACGCGGTCAAGGATCTCCTGCCTGTTAAATGTCAGAACGTCCCGGTTCAGGGCCTTTGCGGGAATTCCGTTTGCCATCAGGTTTTTGCATCGGCTTTCGATGGCTTCACGGTCCCATTTTCTTGTTTCCAGTTCCTGCAGCTTCGATTGAAATTTCGATGGTTCCATCGCGATCCGCTCTTCCTTTTTGAAATTTATTTTTTGAATTCGATTATGTGTTCGCAGTACTCGTCCCCTGCGGGGATAGACTTGCCGATCCGGTAGGTAAGTCGGGGATTCAGCTCTTCGACTACCGTCTGCTCCATGGTTGTGTGCGCCAGGCACATTTCGGGATTATCGAAATCGAGAGGGCAGCGATTCACCCGAATGACGACCCTGTCCTCACTTTCCTCAACCGTGGTTATCAGGTCCCGTCCGCGGGCCACGGTATCGAAAATTCTTATAAGATATCCTGCCACGGCGTCCAGGTCGTTCTTTTCAAGTCTCGATTTTGCTCTTTCCGCAACAGTAATCCCGTATTCCCGGCTCATATCCGCAATCAGTTTGAGTCCCTCATCCCCGAATTTGCGATAAAGAAAATCATAATTGCTTCTCAATCTGGCATACAAGCCGCTGACGGCGCTGCGGTAAACCTGTTCTATGGTGCGGGTGTTTTCTTTATTCATGGTTATTCTGATTCCTCCTGAGTATACATCATGCAACTTTTAAATATATTTTACGACAGAAACAACTAGCAACTTACGTTCCAGTCTTCGCCCTGCCGAAGCTTTGCTTCGGCGGGGCTACGCCTGGCAAGCCCACATTTTGTCGACATTTAATAAAGTAGCCTGCAGGTTGAAATTTTCAGGCGGGATCGGAGCATTCGCGAATGCTGGAGCTTTGGTCTGTCTTTCTGATATCAGTGGCGTAATTGCTACTATAAATATGTATTGAGTAGCATATATGCAACTGTATCCTTTTGGCCCGTTTCGGGTGAATGTGTTTTAAGTGCAATATTCTCAATGTTTAATAAAATATCCGGTTTGCGCGATATATTGGAATCGTTATTGCGGTAACAATACCGGTAGTTGGACAAGGAGGTTGTGGATGACGAAAGCGGCTTTTGCTTGTTGGAATGACCGGATAGCACCGGTTTTCGACACGGCGCGGGAATTCCGCATTGTTGAGGCAAAGTCGGGAAAGATTATCCGGGAAACGCAGGAGATACTGGCGGGCAATCAGCCGCTGCAAACAGCGCTTCGTATGGCGGAACTTAGGATGGACGTTCTCGTGTGTGGAGCGATCAGCGGCGATATTCAGGCTCTTATTGCCGCCTACGGAATTCGGGTCGTTCCGTTCGTGTCCGGCGAACTGCGGCTTGTAATCGAAGCCTGGCTCAAGGGAAATCTGGAGAATGACGCTTTTGCCATGCCCGGGTGCCGCTTTCAGGGGCGCCGTCGCCGGGGACGAGGCGCCGGCGGAGGAGGCGGAAGGGGCCGCGGCGGAGGAGGACGTCGTTTCAGTCCCTGGTAAGAATTTTAATCTTTAATTTTCAATTTTTAGGAAGGAGTAAAAAGAAATGCCAAGAGGAGATAGATCAGGACCCATGGGAATGGGTCCGGGAAGCGGCCGCGCAGCCGGATTCTGCGCAGGTTACAACACGCCCGGTTTTCTGAATCGGTTTTTCGGCGGCGGTTTCGGCCGCGGTGCCGGTACGGGATTTGGATACGGCCGGGGCGGCGGCAACCGTGGAGGAGGCTTCGGCTGGAGGAATATGTTCTGGAATACAGGACTTCCGGGATGGATGCGGTCCGGTTCGTATTCCGGACAGCAGCGGGAACCGGATGCCGGGATGGAGAAACAGTTCCTTGAAAATCAGGTGGAGGTTCTCAAATCCCAGTTGGATCAAATGCAGAAAAGGCTGAGTGAGTTGGAAACGGCCGCTACGGATAAGTAAGTATGGACTGTATGCGGGCTAGCCTGGGTGAAGAAGGACGATTGTTCCGATACCCATCGCAATCAGGGGCAGTTCCCATAGGAGACTTTTCAGGCCGCCGGTAGCCCGGCGGCCGGGAATGAGGTCCGCAAGCGCAATGTAGATAAATCCTGCGGCGGAGATCGATAGTAGATAAGGCGCCGAAGATAGAAGTACGGGAAGGACAAAATAGGTTGCGATGGCTCCCGCTACGGCTGCGAGACTGGATAAGGTGTTGTACAGAAGGGCCCTGGATTTTGTATAACCGCTTTCAAGCAAAATTGTGAAGTCGCCGACTTCCTGGGGAACTTCATGGGCGATAACGGCCACCGATGTTGTGATCCCGAGAGGCATCGAGGTTGAAAAAGCGACTGCAATAGCAATCCCATCCACAAAATTGTGAAGAGAGTCCCCGACAAGAATCAGCTTGCCGGCCTGCGAATGAATATCGCAGGGCTCTTCGTGGCAGTGCCGCCACAGGGCGAACTTTTCAAGCATGAAGAAAAGCATCAATCCGCCGAGAACAAACGGATAAAGCCGTTCGCCGGGAAGTTCCTTCTGTGCCTGCGGAATCATACCGAAAAACGCCGCGCCCAGAAGAGTTCCGATCGCGTAGGGAATGAGGATCGAAGAAAGCCGCCGTATCTGGCTGTTCCGGCATAGGAGCAGCAGGGCCGCCAATCCTACGGAGCAGACGGATCCGAGCAGAGTGAAGGACAGAATCAGTAAAAGAACCATTGCTTCTCCACCATGTTTCACTCCATGGACCGTTTCCTGCGGGAGCGGCCGTCGCGGTCCGGGAGGGATATCCCGAGCTTTTTTATCCTTCGAAAAAGAGTTGTTTTGTGAATCCCCAATTTTTGGGCCGCTGCAAGGCGGTTATAGCCGCTTTCTTCCAGGGCGGCCAGGATGGCTTGGGCATCGAAAATATTATGCGCGGAATGCATGCTCAGGTCGTGGGCGGACAATCCGCGTCCCGTCAGCTCGTCAGGCAGTTGTTTTAGGTTGATATCGCCTTCCCCGCACAGGACAAAAGCCCGCTCAATAGTATTTTCCAGTTCGCGGATGTTTCCCGGCCAATGATGAGCCATTAGTATCGAAAGGGCTTCCGGAGTAAGTCCCCTGACCGTTTTTTGCTGCAACCGGTTGAAATGCGTGACGAACTGATCGACCAGCAGTGGGATGTCTTCTTTTCTCCTGCGCAGAGGAGGCAGCTCGATGCGGACGACATTTATCCGATAATACAGGTCTTCGCGAAATAATCCCTTTTGTACCTGTCCGGCCAGATCTTTGTTCGTGGCTACGATTATGCGGGCATCGGTCTTCTGGGACGCTGTCGCCCCGAGGGGCTCGTAGGTGCGCTCCTGAAGCACCCGAAGAAGTTTGACCTGCAGAGCGGCGGTTACTTCCGCAATTTCATCGAGAAAGAGGGTTCCCTTCGCCGCCATGGCAAAACGGCCCGGCTTGTTCCGGTCGGCGCCCGTAAATGCGCCGGCTTTGTAACCGAACAGCTCCGATTCCAGCAGTGTATCGGGCAGGGCTCCGCAATTCAGTGCGATAAACGGCTCTTTGCGCCGGGGACTGAGCGAATGAATTGTTTTCGCGACAAGTTCCTTGCCGGTTCCGGTTTCCCCCAGAATTAATACGGTGCTCGGGCTGGAAGCGATGGCCGGGAGAACTTCGAAGATACGCTGCATCAATGGGCTCCGGCTGGTGATGTCTCCCGCGCTGTATTTTCCTCTAAGTTCCCGGCGCAGCGCCTCCAGTTCCGAAAGGTCCCGGAATGTTTCCGCCCCGCCTGCGATACGGTCCTGTGCGTCTTTCAGAACCGCGGTGGATATGCTGACGGGAATGCGGTTGCCGTCAGCGTCGATGATGTATCCGGATTTGTTGATAACGGGCTCGCCCGATTCCAGGGTTTTCCGGAGCGCACAGTCGGCGCCGCACATATTGGACCGGAATACTTCCGAGCACAACTGACCGAGAGCTTCCTCCCGGGGGATTCCGGTAATGTCTTCCGCGGCCCGGTTGAACGAAGTTATTCGCCATTGCCGGTCTACGGTAAAAACCCCATCCGAAATGCTGTTCAGTATGGCTTCGGTCGGAAGGCTCGTTGTCGGGATTCTTTTTTTCCTGTTTTCGCTCATGCCGGCCTACAACCGGTAACTATCTGTACCCGTAATGCCGCATCCATCGCCTCGGTGTGAACCCTTGTGAGACATGCGGGCTGGAGGTGCGGATTTGCTGTGTGCGGTTCTTACGGATAGAAATGTCGGCTATACCTCCATCACCGTTGGAATTTCGATAGACTCCATATGTTTCTCTATCTTCCGCCAGATTTTTCGGATGTCCCGTGCCGCCGGTCCTCCGTATTCCACAACCGGCACTCCCTTGATTTGCGCGGCGGTGACGGAAGTGTCGTAGCCGATCTTGCCGGCGAACGAGACGCCGGCCGACAGGGCGCCCCGTTCGATTTCGCCGGCAAGTCGGGGATTGAGTTCCCACTTGTTGATAATGACGAGAGTTGGAATATTGAAATGTTTCGTCAGTGCGATGACTCTCTCCATGTCGTGAATGCCCGACAGCGTCGGTTCCACAACCACCAGCGCAAGGGATGCTCCTGAAACGGATGCAATTACGGGGCATGCAATGCCCGGTGGGCCGTCGACGATTATCCAGGATAATTTTTTTTCTTCCGCAATCCTGCGGGCTTCGTTTTTAACCGTGGAGACAAGCTTCCCGGAGTTCTCCGCTCCTATCGCAAGGCGTGCATGCACCATCGGGCCGTAGCGTGTTTCAGCGACCATCCATTGCCCGCAGATCCGCTCCGGAAAATCGATGGCTTCTTCAGGGCAGAGGCTGACACAGACACCGCAGCCTTCGCAGGAAAGGGGATCAATAGAAAACAGGGACTCTCTTCCATACCGGCGGACTTCACGAACAGCATTGAAACGGCATTTATCTTTGCAGACGCCGCAGGCCACGCAATCGTCATTTCGTATTACGGCTTCATGGCCGCTTTTAAAAACCTCCGTTTTTTCGTTCACGGGGGACAGAACGAGATGCAGATCCGAAGCATCGACATCGCAGTCCGCAATTACGGATGTGCCGTTCAGCGAAGCGAATGAAGCGGTCAGGCTTGTTTTACCCGTTCCGCCCTTGCCGCTTATGACCACCATTTCTTTCATGCTATATCCTTGACATCCCTGCTGTTTCCCGTCGCCGGTTCCCGGCACTGACGGGATTCTGCCAGAATGCGCTTGTAAAGGCCTTCGAATAATTCCCTGAATCCGGGCACCGATTCGATCAATAATCCTCCCTGTGAGTATGTTTCCGCCGCCCGGCGGTCGTCCGGAATTTCCATCAGGATCGGTATTCGTTCGTTTCGGCAATAATCGGCGACACTGTTGTCCATAGAACTGGCCCGGTTAATGACGACACCGAAATTGAGTCCCAGCTTACGCATGGTTTCTACAGCCAGATCCAGATCGTGCAGGCCGAAGGGAGAAGACTCGGAAACAAGCACCACATAGTCGCTCTTGTTGACGGCAGCAATTACGGGGCAGGAGGTTCCCGGCGGGCAGTCGATAATCGTGATGCCGTTTGTCGCGCTGCGCTGCTTGACCGCGCGTATTAATGGAGGGGACAGCGTCTGGCCGACATCCAGAAGGCCCTGAACGAACGCAATATGACGCCAGGTGCCTGAACTGACCGTGCCTATTTCCCGTTTTCCTTCAGTAATGGCTTTTTCCGGACAGATTTCGGTGCATCCGCCGCATCCATGGCACAGTTCCTGGAAAACGAGCGGTTTTGATTTCAATGTTACGATTGCGTTGTACTGGCATATCCGGCTGCACTCTCCGCAACCGTTGCACCGGCTCTCATCGACTACAGGGTATGGAAGGGTGAAACGCTCCGTGGTGTCGATCTCCGGATTCAGGAAGATGTGGCAATTAGGTTCTTCCACATCACAGTCCAGCAAAAGCACCGGATCCTTTCGGACAGCCGCAAGGTTTAACGCGACTGTGGTTTTACCTGTCCCCCCTTTGCCGGAGGCAACCGCTATTATCATTTCCAGTGTCCTGTCACGTCGGAGGAGTTCGTTGTATTGAACTGGCCGGATTGGTATTTGTCTACGGCCTCGGAAACAGAGAGCCCATCCGCACCGATAATGATTTCGATGCCGGCCGCCTTCAAAGTGCTGAAAGCCTTGGGCCCGCAATGTCCCGTGATCACTACCTGGGCTCCATGTTTGGATATGGTTTCCGCCGCCTTGATCCCCGCTCCCTGGGCCGCTTCCAGGCTTTGGGAGTTGGATACCACTTCATAGGAGGCCGTATCCGTGTCATAGACAAGGAATTGCGCAGCCCTGCCGAAACGGGGATCCACCATCGAATCCGGATTCGGGCCCTGAGAACTGATTGAGATTTTCATCATTGCTCCATTGCATAGTTATTGATTTTTAGGTTGCCTGTCCACCGGTCGAATCGACGGGCGCCGCCGGAACCGATCGTGCTGAATCCGATACGCTCTGCAATTGTGAGTGAACCGGAGTGCCGGTGTGTTGTGCACAAACCATTCTTTGCCGGATTATTCCCGTATCATCAGGGTCCCACACTGAGGACACTGTTTATCCCTGCACGGCATTCCGGGTGAATGCGGTTCGGTATAGCTGCATTTGGGACACACGCAGTTGCCTCCGGGAGAGTTCCGAGATTGTCCCTCGCCCTGTCCGGATCGGCCTTGACGCCCCCGGCCCATTCCTCTTTGTCCTTTTTTCTGCATCATTTCGCCTCGTATCTTTTTAAGGAATCCGGGAGCAGCTTTCTCCCGGATTCCAGATTGGCGCGGCAAAGCTTCCTCATTTCCCCGCCGGAACAGATCTTCCGAATATCGGAAGAGGCGCCGAATTTTGGCCGGCCCCGCATCTGAGCCCGGCTGCGCCGCATCGCATTCAAATCCTTGAGGGAGATGCGGGCAGCTGCAGGAAATGCGATCTTCGCAATATTGGATCATGCAGGTTTCGTGCCAGCTTGAATAATGTTTCGTTGGATTCGATATATAGCCCATAACACAGGGGGATTGAGATTCTTTCCGGGAAAATTGGTTGCAAATCGCAATAAGTTCATTTGTTTATTTATGGCAATTTGCACGATTGATCTTTCCCCGGATTGGGTCGATGGGCATGTATATTCGATTAAACAACAATATCTGTAAGGAAACGGAGCCTGTCGTGCTTTTACAGCAGGTCGCCGGAGCCGGCTGGCACGATCCTTGCCTTTGCATATCAGGTGCTTCCAGCACGGCAGTTAAGGATGCCGGGGTATTTATATTTAAAATTAAGGAATGAAAATATGGCTACGGAATCAGAAGTCAGGAACTTGTTGGCGAAGATTCAGGATCCTGAACTTGACAAAAGCATTGTTGAACTAGGAATGGTTCGTGACCTGCAGGTCGAAGAGGATAAAGTTTCATTCACTCTGGCTTTGACCAGTCTTTCACACCCCTTTAAGGACCGCATTGTGAAAGACGCCAAATCCGCTGTCGAATCGGTTGATGGAATCCGGGAAGTGGATATATTTTTAGCGGAAATGACGCCGGATGAAAAGGCCGCCCTGCAGAAAGAAAACAGTCTAAAAGGGGCTGCGGAAAAGCTGAATAATGTAAAACATGTTATTGCGGTTATGAGTGGAAAGGGCGGGGTGGGTAAATCGCTGGTTACGGGACTTCTGGCCGCCAGCCTGAATCGACTCGGACACCTCGTGGGTGTTCTGGACGCGGACATTACCGGCCCCAGTATTCCCAAGATGTTCCTGCCGGAGAAAGCCCGTCTCGATTTCACTCCTCAGGCGATGCTGCCTGCCAGAACAGATAAAGGAATTTCAGTCATATCCGTCAACCTGTTGCTGGAAAGTGAAGATCAGGCCGTGATCTGGCGTGGACCGTTGATCAGCAACGTCATTAAGCAGTTTTGGAGCGATGTATTGTGGGGGGACCTGGATTACCTTCTGGTGGATCTGCCTCCCGGGACTTCGGACGCTTCGCTGACGGTATTGCAGTCCCTGCCGATGAGCGGTGTCGTTCTGGTGACTTCACCGCAGAGTCTGGCCGCAATGGTAGTGCGGAAGGCCGCCCAGATGGTTCGCCATGTGGAAATTCCGATATTGGGTCTTGTGGAGAACATGAGCTATTTCGTATGTCCGGATACGGGGAACCATCACCGGATTTTCGGCCCGAGCGATCCGGAGGCTATGGCCCGCCAGCTCCATATGCCCTTTTTGGGCTGCCTGCCCATTGATCCGAAGATCGCCGCATTGTGCGATCAGGGAAAAGTTGAGGATTATCCGGGCGACCTGTTTGATCCTCTGGCTCAAAGGATCGTGGAGCTTGCTCCCGCGGCCGGCGAGCCCAAGATTACGAAACAAGCTTCTTGAACTGTTTTTATTGAAAAACGCAATCAAGCTGTTAACGGCAATATAATCTACTCTGGCTGGGAATATGAAAGTTGCGATCCCTTTATGGCAGGGACGTGTCTCGCCGGTTTTTGATGAGGCGAGCAGAATTCTTGTTGTCGACATTTCCGACGGTAAGGAAAAATCGCGACAGGAAGAATCGCTCCTCACGCGCAACCCGTTTGAACGGGCCCAGGCGCTCCCGCGGCTGGGAGTGGACCTGTTGATCTGCGGGATGATTTCTCAAATGCAGCAGACTGCGCTGGATTCGGCCGGAGTTCAGATTATTCCTCATATTTGCGGCTGCATGGATGAAGTGATAGCCGCGTTTCTTGACGGCCGTATAGAAGAAGGCGCGATGTTAATGCCGGGGTGCGGCCGCCGAAAGAAATTCAGACATCATAAAAACAGGATGGGGAAAAAGTAGCCGGTTTGGGAGGAATGATGCCCTTATATGAATATGAATGCGAGAACTGCGGACATGTTTTTGAGCAGCGGCACGGAATGAATGAGGCGCCGGTATCGAGCTGCCCGGCCTGCAATGGAACGGTTTCCCAGCGGATAAGCGGCGGGGCCGGTTTTATTATCAAGGGAAGCGGCGGCGGGAATGCCGGGAATCGTGGTGAAGGCTGTTCCTTCGAGACTTCCGGAAGAACCTGTTGCGGCCGGGATCAGCGATGTGAAAAACCGCCGTGCGAAAGCTGACTTTGCCCCGCTCTTTTTAACTTACCGATGAGATCTTTTCAATCCGTTTGCTCCGGCTCCGGAGGTCAGGGGCACTCCCCCCAGGGAGCCTGAATAACGTCTAACCTCTCACGTCGAACGTTTAACGTCCCACTTCAGTGCGTTTCCATTAAGGCAATCCGACCGATTCCATTCCACTCAGATGTGCATCTGATCCCGACGAACCCGGCGGCATCCATGAGCAGTTTCCTCCTGCTCCTGACCGATGAATCGGTCTGCATTTATTTCTCCCCACCCGGCTATGTGCTGCAGCTGCATGGTCGAGAATATTAGAAACGATTCTTCCCGGAGCCCCACGCCGGCTATCCGTGTAAGAAGCCGGCGTGGAACATAAACTCAGTCTTATGCTTCAGAATAGCCGGAGAATCTGGCACAATTTGGGGGGATGATTGGTCGAATAAAAACCGGAAAGGGGCGGATCGGTAAACTGAAGGGCGAGCGGAATGCCGGTAACAAATCGTTGAAAATGCGTGGAATCCCTTTCGGGCTTTTCCGGGGGAGCAGCACCCCGCCGGAGCGAATGAGCCCGAATGACGGATTGAAGTGAATGATAAGGATGAATAGTGCAGCCGAGCCGATTTCCAAGGCGCAGGACGGTAAAATGTTGGCGCAGCTTCGCGCTTTTGCCGACCAGGCATTTTCGCGCGCTGCGGGCGCTCCTCTCATACCGGGAAATAGAGTGCGGGTTCTCCGCAACGCGACGGAGAATTATCCCGCATGGCTGGAAGCGATTCGATCGGCTGAGCGCCGTATTCATTTCGAAAGCTATATCATTCACTCTGATGGAACCGGCCGGCAGTTCGCAGAGGCCCTCGCGGCCAAGGCGCGTGAAGGCGTGCGGGTTCGCTTGATCTATGATTGGTACGGCGCAATTGGTACGGCTTCGCTTCGTTACTGGAAACCGCTGCGCCGGGCCGGAGTGGAAGTGCGATGCTTCAATCCCCCTCGCATCGACAGCCCTTTCGGCTGGATGAGCCGGGATCACCGGAAGATGCTCTCTGTCGACAGCCGCATTGCATTCGTCACCGGAATGTGTGTTGGGGACCGCTGGGCCGGCGATCCGGGCCGGGGGCATGAACCCTGGCGCGATACCGGAGTTTCCGTTGAAGGTCCCGCCATCGTCGATATCGAGCAGGCATTTGCGTCCATGTGGGCAATTTCGGGTTCGCCCGTTCCCGAGGAGGAAATACCGCGTTTCATCCCCGCGGCAGGCGATGTGGCGATGCGGGTAGTGGCCAGCGTGCCGAACATCGCAGGCGTCTACCGTCTCGACCAGATGATAGCAGGGATCGCCCGTCGTTCGATCTGGCTGACGGACGCCTATTTTGTGGGAACCACGCCTTACGTGGAAGCGCTGAAGGCGGCCGCGGCGGACGGTGTCGATGTCAAGCTTCTCGTGCCGAGGGCTACCGATATGCCGGTAATGCGTGCGTTGTCGCGCGCCGGATTCCGCGGGCTGCTCGAATCAGGGATTAGGATTTTCGAATGGAACGGTCCCATGCTGCACGCCAAAACGGCGGTCGCAGACGGCCGCTGGGCTCGCGTGGGCTCAACCAACCTCAACCTTGCGAGCTGGATCGGCAATTATGAGCTGGACGTTGTCGCCGAAGACGAGCGGTTTTCCATGGAGATGGAACGCATGTTCCTGGAGGATCTGTCGCATTCCACGGAGATTGTGTTGCGGGCAAAACTTGGAGTGCGCCCGACTGCCGGGAGAACGGGAAACGGGTCTCCCAGGAAAACCGCCTCCGGAAGCGCCGGACGCACAGCCGCCGGAGTACTTCGGATCGGCAATGCGATGGGGGCGGCTATCACGGAACGTCGCCTTCTGGGCCCGGCTGAAGCCAGAATCATGTTCGGCGCCGCTTCGTTGCTGGCTCTTCTGACGTTGGCCGCTGTTCTCTGGCCACGGGTGATATCGATCCCCATAGCCGTTATAGGCGGATGGGCGGCAATTTCGCTGCTTGTCAAAGCGTATCGGCTGCGCGGCGGCCGTAAACGGTCGGCCCGTAAGGGCCGCGGGCGGCCTGAATCGACGAAGGAGAAGAAGCAGTGAAGCAGGTTTATGGAAAGAAAACCGGAAACGGCCGGATACGGCTGGCCACGTACAACATTCACAAGTGCCGGGGCCTCGACTGCAGGGTGCGCCCCGACCGTATTGTGGAGGTCCTGCGGGAGGTTGACGCCGACATCATCGCGCTGCAGGAGGTTGTAAGCATCAAAGGAGGCGATCCCGAACAGGACCAGGCCGGGTATATCGCCCGCGCACTTGGATTAAAATGGTACATGGGGAGGAATCGCAGGCATAATGGCGGTGCATACGGCAACCTGGTGCTCAGCCGGTATCCCCTGGAGGCGGCACGCAACTATAATATCAGCGCCGGGGGCAGGGAGCGGCGCGGCTGCCTGCGTGTGGATCTGGAGGTGGCCGGCATCACCCTGCTGCATGTTTTCAATGTGCACCTGGGCACGGCTTATCTGGAGCGGCGCAAGCAGGCCAGGATGCTGATGACTTCCGATGTCCTGAACAACCGTGGGCTTCGGGGCGCCCGTATTGTATTGGGGGACTTCAACGAATGGACCCGTGGCCTCACCACGCGCCTGCTCAGGGCCCAGTTTGAAAGTGTGGACGTTCGAAAATGGCCGCGAGGAACCCGCACGTATCCGGGCGTCCTGCCATTGCTTCATCTCGACCACATCTATTTCGATCCCGTCCTCACGATGGAACGCCTTTCGCTTCACCGGAGCCAGACCGCGCTCATTGCCTCGGATCACCTTCCGCTGGTGGCTGATTTCCGCATGTCCCAGTGATTTGGATTTCATCCGAAAGAAGTTTCAGGGGGCACCCCGTACCCGCGGCGGTCCTCCACAGGTTCTGCGTTCCCTGCCTTTGAGAGGCACCAACCATCCTTTTGACGTTTCTCCTGATGGAACAATGCCGGCTACTTCCCAGGGCACGATTATCCCGTCCGATGGGATTTCAGATTAAGGCTGAACCGGTATTCCCATGAACGTCCTGGTTTTGGGTTTGTCTATAGTAAGCGTGTCGATCACCGTGCCGTCCTGCAATATCGTCTTTACAGTGATTTTCTGATCGGTTCCCTCGACGACGAAATAATTGGGCTGCTTCAGCGGCGCATAAAAGAATGCGGCGTATTTCATTCCTTCTATATCCGGGTAGGTTTTGCTCCCGCTTCTCCCGGTGACGTAGTAGATAGTGCCTTCGGACGGATCTTTCACGACAATATCGTCTTTGATCGGATACGTTCTCTTGATGCCGTGATCGTGGGCATTGAAGACGAGGTCCACGTGGTGGTTTTCCAGGATCGGACAGAAGGCGGCCCGGACCTCGGCTTCATTCCTGTCCGGTTTGACTCCGTAGGGCGCCCGATGGAAAAAAGCGATGGTCCAGTCTTTATGGCTTGTGGTCAGGTCAGACTCCAGCCATGACTGCTGGATGGAAAGAATGTCGCCGTATTTCCTCTGCTCCTGCGCCTGGCTGTCGAGCACGACAAGATGAAGGGGACCGTAATTATAGGAATATGCCTGGCCCTTGAGACCTGCAGGACCATTCCGGGGCAGGGAAAACTGTTCCGTAAAATACAGCGGTTTCAAGGTGTCCCGCGAACCGTAGGATTCATGGTTTCCCGTTGCCGGCATTGCCGGTATGGTGTCGATAACACCCTTCGCCGCTGCGAACCATGCGTCCCAATGCGCTTCAATCTGACCGAAGTCGACGAGATCCCCTACGTTGACGAAAAAATCCGCGTCCGGATTCGCCTTGTATGCGTTCTGGATTGTTTCCCGCCACAGTCCATAGGGATCGCTGCCGGTTACGGGGCTTTGACTGTCTCCGAATATAAGAAATTTAAAGGCGTTCGACTCGGGATCGGCCGTTTTAAAGGTATGGATCTCACTCCAGTGGACACCGTCTCCGACCCTGTAGGAATACCGCGTGTTCGGGGAGAGACCGGCCAGTGTCGAGGTAAAAAGGTGTGTTGTCCCGGTTTCGGTTTTAAAATCTCGAGGCCGGGCTTCCGCTTTAAGGGATTTATTGTCCAGGCCGGATCCCCGCTGGTATTGCACAAAACCGGCGGAGACGGTTGTATCCGTTCTCCAGGTAACGGTCATTGTGGTTGCGGGATCCCCGGTCCAGGACAATGTGACGTGGTCCGGGATTGGGGTTGCGGTACTGCCCGGAGTTTGCCCTTCGGTTCGGGCCGGCTGAATGATGGCACAGGCAAGCAAAATGGCAAACGCCATCGAAATTCGACTCAATTTCATATACATCCATTCCTTTCTACCCTGTCTCTATTCCTCATCAGATTTCCGATGCCCAACAAAATCATACAGAAATCCATTAAAGAAGTATTACCGATGTGAAAGGATAAAAGCAAACCGTGGCCTTGCCGTTTTTTGGCAACAGTCTTGCTTGAGGTTATCAGGATATTAATTGTGATATGCTCGAATCATTCCGGATGCCCGCCGGCTGGTCCGACGGGCACGGCATGGCTGTTTGAAAACAAGGAGGTTTTCCTGATGAAAGACAAATTATCCCGGCGGGAGGCGATAGGCCTGGGACTGGGGGCTGCAATGGCGGGAGCGGCGGGCAAACTCGTTGCTGCGGCGAATTCGGAATCTTCATCCGACCTACAGGAGGGAAATCAAATGACGGAGTTAAGTGAATTCAACAAATACGGTGAAGACCTGGAAGCGCAACTGTTGCTGCGGACTTCCCCCATTGCCGTAAAAATGCTCGAAAAGGAAGCCGACATTCCCGAGGGGGCCGTAAGGCCGAAGAAAGATCGCGGGTACCATCTGGCTCAATGCCAGGCTTTTGCAATGTCGCGCCGGGAGGGAACGACGGTGGCGATGTTGAAAGAGGATCACTGGTGTCCGACAGCGCCCATGGCCTATGGATTTGTGGAACGGCCGGAATCCATTGAAAAATGGACCCATCCGTACGACTGTTTTGAACAGGGCAAATATGTCGGTATTGTTACGGCACCGCTGAAAAAAGCGAATTTTATCCCGGATGTAGTGATTGTATATTCAAATCCGGCGCAATTGAGGGGGTTGCTGCTGACGATGCCGATCTCGGACGTTCCATCGGTGAGCGGACATTTTTTCCCTCCATCCTGCGGCTGGTCGGTTGTCGCTCCCATGAAAACCAAACAGTTTTATGTAGTTGTGCCCGATCCCGGCGAATACCAGCGGGCTCTTACCGATGAGGGGGACATGATGTTCTCCATCCCGGGGGAAAAGATGCCTGCCATGATGGCCAACGTCAGGAAAAACGAGCACGGGCCGTTTTCATATCGGGAGCATTCCATGTTTATGCATCCCGATTTTGAAAGGCCCGATTTTTACAAGGACCTGTTCAAGGGCTGGGGACTCGATTAACGCATATCGCCTGGAATACGCGGTTTGAGACGCCCCGCATGAAGAGGAAAGTGCGGCATTTATAGGCACCCCGTTTCCCGTCCATGATTTTTAACGGGAAACGGGGAACCCTGAACGGGGAACGTCAGTAATCCAGGGTCAGTATCCGGCCTTCGGTAAAGTTGAAGAAGCTGGATTTCTCGGCAATCGTGATCCCTTCGGCCAGGTCGTCTTCGGTCTTCCCCGCTGCTTTCAGGCATCCGGGACAGGCTGCAATCGTAATCCCTTTTTCGGCCAGAGCGGCAAGTTGCGCCCTGGAGCCGGGAAACTGGGCATAGGTGATATCGGGCGAATCTTTCAGGACTACCTCGATGCCCTTTATGTCGAAATAAACCAGGACATCGCGGTCTTCCGCCATGATGAATGCCATCTGCAAAGCCATGGCAACCCGGTGCGGATTGTCGACGCCTGCAGTGATATGGATGAACGCTCCATCCCGCGCAACGGTTTCCGGCGACTGCGTAGAAACGCATGCGGGGATGAAGAGAAGCGCGAGGGCGAGTAAGACTGTTTTTGCCATATCATGTCCTCCACAAATTAAAATAGAAACTTCAATGTAGCCCGGACATTTCTTCCGGGGCTCAACGCGTAGAGTTTATAAGTATCCAGAAAATCTTTATAGGCCCTGTTGGAGGCATTGCTGATCCATAGATCGAATGCGAGAATGCCCCGGTCAAAGCGACGCTGAATGCCGGTTCCAAGATCTAATAGCGCGTAGCCTTCCGTGTCAAGAGGAAACGGTTCGTCAATACCCGAGATCTTCCCTTTCCCGGTAATGGTTTCCCTGATTTCCACATAGGGATGGATCCAGTCGCCTGAATGTTCTTTGTGAAAATGAGCGCCCAGGATGACGCGGTCCGGCGGCGAAAACGGCAGGCGCGTACCCGTTGCATGGTTTTTGGATCGCAGGGCGTCCCCGGCAACGCTGAGCGTAAGCCAGGGGGTCGTATCCACGGACAACTGGCCTTCGAAACCCTTAATGGTCGCATCGGCCTGACTGAAGACGCCTACGGGGAGGTCCTGCAGAATTTCACCGTTCAGTCTCTGATAGATGTAGTCGTCATAAGAATCCCGGTAAACGGCGAAAAATCCCCGAACCCGCTTTGCGTTCATGCGGGCTGTGAATTCCAGGTTCTGATTTGTTTCTTCGTGCAGGGATGGATTTCCCCGTTCGTAAAGGAGCGCCCCGTCGTGGGGGCCTTCAGCAAAGAGCTCGTATTCAGAAGGATTTCGCCAGCCCCTGCTGTAGCTCAACCCTAAGGAAAAAGCCTGGTTCAGCCGGAAAACCGCTCCCACGGATCCTGTTACGGGCGTGTAGCTTTTGCTGAAGTCTTCCTCAACGCCGCGTTCCGGATTCGCT
Organism: uncultured Acidobacteriota bacterium; assembly: GCA_964586015.1. Classification (GTDB taxonomy): domain Bacteria; phylum Acidobacteriota; class UBA6911; order UBA6911; family UBA6911; genus UBA6911. The sequence continues at coordinate 37,334 of CAZPHK010000014.1, forward strand.
GGGACCTCCAGACGCCGGCTGTCGTACCGGAAACCAAGATTCAGAACCAGCCGGTCCAGGTTGCCGGAGTGAACCAGCCGGACTTCCTCGAATATGGCTGCCGACCATGTCCGGTTCCTGTAATAGGGGAGAAGGGTAACGGGGCCGAAAGATATATTTTTTTGCCGGCTGTATTCGAGCTGAAGCCAGCCGCGAAGCATTCCGGCCGGTTTGTGCTCCATGGATGCGCGATAGGTCTGCGTCAGCAGCCTGAGATCCACTTTCGCTCCCTGGGAACGGCCGTCGGGGAAGGCGCGGCGGTTGTTCCTGGAAATATTGGACGAAAACCTCCATTCGCCCCACTCCGAAGGTACGAAGAACTCAATTTCCCCGATGTCGTTTCTGAGATTGAGGCGAAAGTCGGGTTGTGGAGGGATGTAAAATCCAAGCTCGTTTTCCCAGTATCGGTATTGACCGCGCAAGCGAAATCCGCCGGGAGACTTGTATCCCATTTCGAGCAGGCTGGAGCGCTGGTCGTAATCGGTATTGGGAAGCGTTCCTTCCGGGGTGTCCACGTCTCCGGATACACGCCTTGTCAAAGCGGCGCGGCCTCCCAGGCCGCCGCGCGCTCCTTCAATCTGGCCGTGGCCGACCCAGGCTTCATTGTTGCCGGCGTAACCCAGGATGCCTTCTCCCTGGAAGATGTAGTCGTCTTCGTGCGCCGTCGGGAGAGGGGCCGAAACCAGGTTTGTCAGTCCTCCCATTGCCTGCGTGCCGTACAGTACGCTGGCCGGGCCGCGGATCACTTCAATGGATTGGGAATCATAGGTTTCGATATTGGGCATATGACGACGGCTGAACTGGTAGTAGTCGTGCGGGAATCCGTTGCTGAGAACGCGGATACGCTGATTCGTCTGTCCCCGTATCATCGGTGTCCCTCCCGATTCTCCTGTGGAAATGCTCCGCACTCCCGGAAGGCTGCTGACGGCGTCTCCGACGGAAAGACCGGAACGGGCCGTGATTTCAGAAGTATCCACCACGTTGGCGGATTGGGCGACATCGGCTCGGTCCACGGCCCATGGGGCGGCGGTAACAATGACTGTTTCCTGATAAAGCGGAGTCGGCTGCAGCTCGATTGCCAAATCCTGGTCCGGAGGAACATGGAACGCGATGCGTTGTTCGACGAACTTATAAAGGGAAGCAGTGAGCGTGTAAGCGCCCGGATCCAGATTGCTGAATGTAAACCTTCCATCCTCATCCGTGACGGCTCTGTCTTTTGACTCAACGATACGGACCGCAACTCCGGGCAGTGCTTCCCCGGAATCGGAATGGGTGATGCGGCCTTTGACGGAGTATGTTTCCGTGCCGGCGGCAGCATTTGCGGACGGCAGAGGCGGAAATTGAACGAAAAACAGGCTGCATAGACAGAAACGGGCAATGCTGTTAAGAATGGCGGAGTGCGGCATGGCACCCTCCCGGAATAATGGGATCAAATGCGATTATGAAACGGGTGACAATATTCAGCTCAATCCCGCCGGCGGCGGTGCACGCGCGGGAAGAGATCTCTGGTATGGAAGTTCTTCGTTTAAAATCGGTTTTATAACTACGGGCAGGCGGGATACGAATTGAACTTCAAACCCCCCGGAAGGATCGGGATTCAGAACGGTATGGTTAATTACGGAGCAAATGAGGCAATGGTTGTCGGATCCGCATGCATCCTCATGTACGAGCGGACAGGAGTGCAGCAGCACCGGAGTCAGGAAACAGAACGCGACGATGCAGGCTAATATCTGAATTTGGACTATGCGATTGCTCATTGGCGCGCGACTGTTCCTTTGATTGACCCTGTAGGAAATGCTCCTGTTCTTATTATCATGATGCAGTCTCTAATGCAAATGCATTCGCATTAATAACAATCCATACCCGGTCTTCGGTTTTCCTTTCAGTTTAACTGAACTGAGATCTGTAATTCGAGAAACTACGTATAGTTGGCAGGTTTTCAGGTTCACAGGTTGCAGATTTTGTTAACAAGTTCCAGGTTTGAAGTTACAGATTTGCTGGAACCTGAAATGTAACCTACGTACAAAACCTGCGAACTTGCCAACCTGGAAACCTGCCAACGCTATGAAGTCACCGACTGGGAGCCCGCTTTGCTCAAAGGTTTTCGACAGCAGGCAGTGGGGAATGCGGACTACACAGAGGAGATGGAACGCAGGCGTTTGATCGTGTCTGAAAAGGCTTCAAGTGCAGTGTCCATTTCTTCTTCGCCCGTGTCGCGGCCGAGCGAAATTCTTATGGATCCCTGCGCTTCCTTCGATGAAAGGCCCATGGCGACGAGCACGTGGGACGGTTCCGGTTCGCCCGTGGAGCAGGCCGATCCGGTGGATACGCAGATGCCCAGCAGATCGAGACCCAGCACTATGGATTCTCCATCGACGGAGTCAAAGCTGATGTTTGTGGTGTTTGGAATACGCGGCACGCCGGTTCCGTTGATTTTTGTTCCTGGGATTGCGGTACAAATCCGCTCTTCGAAGCGGTCCCGGAGGTTCTCCAGCCGCTTGTATTCTCTTTCGGCTGATTCCACGGCCAGGGAATACGCGTGAGCCAGCCCCATGATTCCCGCGACATTTTCCGTGCCGGCGCGCAGGCCTTTTTCCTGCGATCCTCCGGTCAGGATCGGCGCGAGAGGTGTTTTTTCGTGGACGTAAAGAGCCGCTATTCCCTTGGGACCGTAAAGCTTATGGCCGGAAAAGGAAATAAGACCGGCTCCCAGTTCGCACAATGAACAGGGGATCTTGCCTGCGGTTTGTACCGCGTCGGTGTGAAACGGGATGCCCCGTTTTTGGGTCAGATCGGCGATTTCCCGGACAGGTTGAAGAACGCCTGTTTCGTTGTTTGCATGCATGACTGTAACGAGAATCGTTTCCGGGGTAAGGCTGTTCTCCAGTTCCTTGATACTGACGGCGCCGCCGGAATTGACCGGGAGATAGGTCACCCTGAAGCCTTCCGATTCCAGGGCTTTGCAGGTATTCAATACGGCGTGGTGTTCGATAGCGGTTGTAACGATATGGCGGCCCCGGGATCTGAGGGCGTGCGCCGTCCCGCGTACGGCCAGGTTGTCCGATTCGGTGCCGCTTGAAGTGAAGACAATCTCTTCAGGTTTGCATCCGGCGCATTCGGCGATCTGATTCCGGGCCTGCTCGACCGCAATTCGCGCCCGGTTGGCGAAACGGTACGGGCTGGAGGGATTGCCCCACTCATTTTCCAGATAGGGCAGCATGGTTTCAAGAACGCGGTGGTCCAGAGGCGTTGTCGCATTGTGGTCGAGATAGATCACGGCTCGCTCTCCCTCTTGAGACTGCGTTTTGTTTCCCAATCCATTATGGCCGCCTGCAAAGCCAGTACACCGAGAAGAGAGCAATGTTTTTTTCGTTCCGGAATGCCTCCAAGAGCTTCTACGACATCGTCATCCGTTATTCGCCTGGCTTCTTCTATTGTTCGGCCTTTTGCCAGGTATGTCAGCATACTGCTGGTCGCGATGGCTCCCGGGCATCCGTAAGATTTGAAGGCTATCTTTTCAATTCTTTCCGATCGAATGCAGATCCAGAGTTTCATCTGATCTCCGCACGCAGGGTCACCCACCAGGCCGTACCCGTCGGTTTCGTTTTCCGCCAATTCTCCGACATTGCGTGGATTTGTAAAGTGGTCCAGAACGGTGTCGTTGTAATAAAGAATCGGTCCTGAATATTCAGGCTGCTCTGTGTCTTTTTCTTTACTGGAAGATGATTCCATAGATCGAACTCTCCGGCAATTCCCAATTTTTATACGAGGAGGAGTGTTTTATCAATAATCTACCGAGATTTTCAATGTTTTATATCCACATATTTAATCCGCATTTCTCGCGAGGTTCCTGTTGCGGGTCAAGGTGCCCATAATGAGGTTAAATCATGCAGGATGCATGAATCTTTTCATTGTGATGTTGCACAATGCAACGATTTAACCCGGACTCGGATTATTATTAAGGACAATCCATGTTCATGAACTTCGCGGAAGCGCGGACCACAGCTTTCCCGCCCTGTTCCAGTTCGGCTTCCAGCACGTAAAGCGGCGGTTCGTATTCGCGAATCCATGATCTTACCGCCACCGGTTCCGTGGTCTTGACCGGGCTGGAATAACGAACGATCAATCTCGCCGTGACCGCGGTTATTTGATGTGCAAACAGGCAGTTGGCCATTGCAGAATCCAGCAGCAGGCAGGCGATCCCTCCGTGAAGGAACCCGTTGTATCCCTGGTACAGGGGACCGCATTCGAACCTGGCTTCGACTCCGTTGTCTTCCCTTAGTTGAAATTCAAGCCCAAGCCCTGCTTCATTGCCGGCACCGCAGCCGATGCAGTGAGGATGTGCTTGATTCCTGAAGGTTTCCAGGGACTGCTGCGTAGGGTTTGGCATAAAGCTAATTACAGATTAAAAATTTAAGATTCCAAATACCTGAATTGTCGGAATACAAGGAGCCGGAAGTCAGGAGTGGAAGTTGACTATAAATGCTTTATTCTGATCGTTAATGGTTTTTTCCCCTGACCGCCTCACCCCTGACTCCTTGCTCCTTTTGACGGGATTCAAGCCGACGCTGTTTTTAAAACCAGTGACTTGAGAATCAATCCGAGCCGCAGAGCCCTGATTAGTGGCCGCACTCTCCCTGGTGCCCGCTGCAGGAATCGTTGGCGCCGAACTCATTGAGCTTGTTCTCTTTCAACAGGTCGATATTTTCCTTTACTTTCGGCGCGCCGGGCCTGTAGATCTTAATCCCGATTGAAGACAACCTCATAATGGCGCCCGCCCCAATGCCTCCGACTACCAGTGCGTCGATTTGATTTCCTCCAAGCCTCCCCATTGGATTACAGTTGCCATGCGACTCATGAGCGGTGGCGTTGTCGATTTTGGTGACCTGGTTCTCTTCGGTGTCTACTATGAGAAATGCCGGTGCTGAACCGAAATGGTCGTAAACGATGCTTTCCAATCCTTCGTCAATCTGAACGGCGAATCCTACCTTCATTATTTTTTTCTCCTTCTTCTGAATTTATTCATATACAGCCGATAATTTTATGGCATAAACCTCCACCTCAGCGTTAATGCAATTTTTTTGCCTAACATTCTCCAGAAACATGGAAATACCATTCTTTTGTGAAGAAATCCATGCCGGATCGGAGGGAGGTATGACTATTGCATTTTATTAATATTGTGCCAACCTGGGTCTGGCGCCTATTTAAATGAAAATGGAGAGGATTCTGTAATGTTAGTTGATGAGATATACGAATATACGCTCAGCTCAACGTTCGGACTCAAGGCCGTCGATATTCGGATCGGTCTCGGTTACACCGCGGTGCTTCTGGAGGATGGCCGCTGTGGAGTGGCTTATACCCTGCATGAACAGGAATATGAATCCTGCTGCGTGGTGCCCGAAGCCGGCAAACTGACGGGACATAGCGTTTCCGAGTTAATATCCTGGATAAAAAAGCCTGATGTAACGGCCTGCGCCGTCGGACTGGCCGCCGTAAATGCGGCGCTCCCGCCGCCCGATGAGGCTGTGGAATCGGATATTATTGAGCTGCTTCCGGTTTCCGCGGATGATTCCGTCGGAATGATCGGTTATTTCGGCCCTTTGGTGCAACCGTTGAAAGAGCGCGTTCGGACCATGCATATTTTTGAGCGCCGGCCTGATCCGGGATATGGAATTCTTCCCGAGTCCGCGGCCAGGGATCTTCTTCCCGGGTGCCGGGTTGTTGTTATGACGGCAACAGCCCTGTTGAACCATACGATGGATGATCTTCTGGATCTCTGTAAAAATGCCCGGGAAATAGCCGTCCTCGGGCCTTCAACTCCATTTATTCCGGAAGTTTTTATGCGCCGTGGAGTTACAATGCTGTCCGGTTTAAAGATAGAAGATCCCGGCAGAATTCTTCAAATCGTAAGTGAAGGCGGCGGCACACGGCAGTTCGGCCGGGCGGTGAGAAAACTGTCCCTGCGATTGAAAAAATAATTTTCGCGATCCCCATCAGATTCTGTCATTTTGTCTTGCAAAAAGGGAAGATGTTTATTGCAAAATGCAATATATGTATTATAATATATTGCAATATGCAATTAAACATTGGAGAAAGTAGTGACAAAAGAATTGGATGGAAGAGAACAAACAATACTGGATTCGATCAATGAGGGAGTTTTTACGGTTGATCTCGATTGGCGCATTACGACTTTCAATCTCGCGGCGGAAAAAATCACCCATGTGAAACGTAAGGAAGCTTTGGGACGCCAGTGTTGCGACGTTTTTCGTGCCAGCATCTGCGAGAATGCCTGCGTGCTGCGCCGCACCATGTCCAGCGGCAAGCCCGTAATGAATGCGACGGCCCATATAATCAATCAGAAGGGAGAAAGGATTCCAATCCGGATTTCCACAGCTCTTCTAAATGACGAGTCGGGTCGGCCTATCGGTGGCGTGGAAACATTCCAGGATCTGAGCCCTATAGAACAGCTTCAGAAGGAACTGAAATCCCGATATACGTTTGAGGATATTGTCGGCCGCAGCGCTCCGATGATGAAGCTTTTTGAAATTCTGCCGCAGATTTCCGAGAGTACCAGCACGGTGCTGATAGAGGGCGCCAGCGGCACAGGCAAGGAGCTTTTTGCCCGGGCGATTCACAGCCTTTCGCCACGCAAGAACAAACCCTTCATCGCCGTCAATTGCGCCGCGTTGCCGGACACTCTGCTCGAAAGTGAACTGTTCGGGCATAAAGCCGGCGCTTTTACCGATGCCCGGAAGGACAAGCCCGGTCGCTTTGCACTGGCGAACGGCGGTACAATATTCCTGGACGAAATCGGAGATATTTCGCCCGCCATGCAGGTACGGCTGCTTCGAGTGCTGCAGGACCGCATAATTGAGCCCCTGGGATCCGTGGAACCGGTAAAGACCGATGTACGCGTCGTGGCCGCGACGAACAAGGACTTGGGCCGGCTTGTGCGTGACGGCGTTTTCCGGGAAGATCTTTATTACCGCATCCGCGTTATCAGCCTGAAACTTCCCGGGTTGAACCAGCGCAGGGAGGATATTCCCCTTCTGGTGGACCACCTTGTCGCGAAATTCAACCGGCTTCAGGGAAAGGATATCGAAGGCGTATCCGAAGAGGTTATGGCCCAGTTGATGGAATACGATTATCCGGGGAACGTCCGGGAACTGGAAAATATCCTCGAACAGGCCTTCGTCTTGTGCCGGGGGCAGCTGATTGAACTGCATCATCTGCCGGCTGAAATGCGGCCCGTCGGAACAACCGGGTACGGAGGCGGCAGCCCGATGTCGCTGCAATCCATGGAAAAGCTGCTGATCGGTGAAGCGCTGCGGCGGCACAAGGGGAGCCGGTCCAGAGCGGCCCGCCAGTTGGGAATCAATCCGAGCACCCTGTACCGGAAGCTCAAATCCCTGAAGATGGAGCTTGCGGATTGAAGCGGGACGGGGAATTTACCACAGATAAAACACGGCAGGCAGGCTGTGTTCCGGAGGAGGAAACCGTTGGAGGGAAAAACAGGCAAGCCCATAAACATACAGGTGATCGGTACAATACAAACACATTTCAAGGAAGCATCCGGAACTCCCATTCAGGCGGTTTACGGTCAGGGCGCCGAGGGGCGTATCCTGGTAAACGAGCCTTTCGTTCGGGCACTCGATGATATCGAAGGCTTCGAGCGCCTGTGGCTGATCTACTGGATGGACAGGGTCGGGCCCTTCCGGCCGAAGGTGGTACCCTACAGGGATAACACGGAACACGGCCTGTTCGCGACCCGGTCGCCCACCAGGCCGAATCCGATCGGACTGTCCGTTGTCCGCCTGATCAAAAGAGAAGGATCCGTACTCCATGTCGCGGATATGGATATTCTCGACGGAACCCCTCTGCTGGACATAAAGCCCTATATACCCGATTTCGACTCCCACCCGGTTTCCCGGGCCGGGTGGTTCGATAATCCAGGCGTGGACAGGCGGCAGGCGGACGAAAGATTTCATGAAAAGCCGTAGGGGCGAACCTTGTGTTCGCCCTTCTTTGCTTTAACCAGGTAATATCGCTGA